>CAZUYG010000622.1:0-2978 GCA_964624265.1 uncultured Candidatus Odyssella sp. | reverse complement strand
CTTGTTGTTGTTCGTGAAATAGGCGCAGGAATATTGCCGGTCCTTGTCGAGGAAGAGGTCGTATAGGCGGCCCGAGAGATCGTAGTGGTGCGCGACGTTGCGGCGCGAGCGGCCGGCATGGTTCGCCTGCTGGCGGTGGCGCACGGCCATCGAGGCCCGGCTCAGCGCGCGCGCCAGGGGCAGGTCTTCGTAGCGCTGGATGTTGATCGCGAGCAGGGCGAGGAGGTCGTAGATCGTGCCGTCTTCGACCGTCAGCGTGCCGTCCATGTAGGACTCGCCGAAGGCCAGCTTCGGTCGCAGCGCGAGGTGGCGGGCGGTGGCGCGGTCGGCGATGCGCATGGTAGCGCGCGGACCGTGATTTTTGCCGAAAGTCTGCGCACGACCGTCGGGGCCGACCAGCGTGAGCTGGCCGGTGTGCACGATTTTGCCGAGAAACCGCGCGAGCAACATCTCCCAACCCTTCTACGTCCCGGAAACGCCTTCTTAAGCGGGCGAATTCCGGTAAATTTAAGCGCAGAAGGACGAAACGGCAACGCCGGGCTTTGGGCCCGGCGCTGCGTAACATCAGGTATTGCCAAGGGAACGTTTGCCCCCGGACCCCGCATGCGGGGCCCGGGAAAGGGGCGTTACTTCGCCTTCTTTTCCTTCTTGGACTTTTTCTCTTCGGCGGCCGGGGCTTCGGGCGCGGCCTCGGCGCCGGCCGGCTTTTCCTCGGCCGGCGCGTCGAACACCGCGGCGGCCGCCTCCTGGGCGGCCTCCGCCGCTTCGGCCTCGGTCTTGAGCACGACCGGGCTTTCGCCGCGGTCGAAACGCTCGGCCTGGAGCTTCGCCTCTTCCTCGGACTGGCCGACGTTGACCAGCACGCCGACGCTCACTTCGGGGTGGAGGACGACGCGCACCGTGTGGATGCCGATCATCTTGATCGGCCGGTCGATGACGACCTGGCGCTTTTCCACCGTGAAGCCGGTGGCGGTGAGGCCGTCGGCGATGTCGCGCGCGCTGACCGAGCCGTAGAGCTGGCCGCTTTCGCCCGCCTGGCGCACGATGATGATGCGCGCCTTGTCCATCTTCCCCGCGACCGCTTCGGCCTCGCTCTTGCGCGTGAGGTTGTCGGCCTCGAGCTGGGCGCGGCGGCTTTCGAAGTAGCTGACGTTGTCCTTGGTCGCGCGCAGGGCCTTCTTCTGCGGCAGAAGGAAGTTGCGGGCATAGCCCTGCTTCACCTTCACCACGTCGCCCATCTGGCCGAGGTTCTCGATGCGCTCGAGCAGGATCACCTGAATCTGTGCCATCGCGCGCCCCCTACTTCAGCACGTAGGGCAGCAGGCCGAGAAAGCGCGCGCGCTTGATCGCCTGGGCGAGGGCGCGCTGCTTCTTGGCCGACACGGCCGTGATGCGGCTCGGCACGATCTTGCCGCGCTCGGACACGAAGCGCTGGAGCAGCTTCACGTCCTTGAAGTCGATCTTGGGCGCGTCCTTGCGCGAGAACGGGCAGCTCTTGCGCCGCCGGAAGAACGGGCGCCGCGCGCCGCCGCCGCCGGGACGCCCGCCGCGATCGCCGCCGCCAGGACGCCCGCCAAATCCGCCTGGGGGAGCCATTATTCGCCTCCGTTCTGCTTGTCGCCGCCGTCGGACGGCGCGTCATCGCGCCGGCGCGGCGGGCGGTCGTCGTCGAAGCGGCGCGGGCGATCGTCGCCGAAGCGGCCGCGGCGGCTGCCCGCGGCTTCCGCCGCCGAGCGCTCGTCCCAGCCGGTGCGGCCGTCGCGATCGCGATCGCGGTCGCGCTCGCGGTCGCGCTGCAGGATCGGCGAGGGGTTCGGGTCGAGCGCCTCGACCTTCACCGTCAGGTAGCGCAGCACGTCCTCGTTGATGCGCATGTTGCGCTCCATCTCGGCGACCGCGGGCGCGGGCGCGTCGATGTTGAGGAGGACGTAGTGGCCCTTCCGGTTCTTCTTGATGCGGAAGGCGAGATTGCGCAGGCCCCAATACTCGCGCTTGGAGACCTTCCCGTTCAGGCCTTCGATGATCTTGGTGAACTGCTCGCCCAGCGTGTCGACCTGGGTCGACGCAATGTCCTGGCGAGCGATGAACACGCTCTCGTACAGCGGCATAAGCACTCCCTTTGGCTGTTCGCGAACCGGCGCTCACCCCGGACAATCCGGAGTACAAAGCCGCCCGGCTCTAGCCGAACCCCGCAGCGTCGAAATGCGTGTAAGGGACCGGCAAGGAGCTATGAGGGCGCGGAATATGCACATTCCCGGCGGCGGCGCAACCGCCCCATCCGCGACCGGGGGCCGCGGCGAAGCGCGCGCGGGATGTTTGTTCATTTTTTGTTCTTGACGGCCGGGCGCGGCTTCGGCTTTCCTCGCCGCCGGTGTCTCCGTCCCGCCCGCCATGTCCCGCGACCGCATCCTCCGCATCATCGCCCACGGGCTCCGGTTCAAGGTGAAGTATCCCGGCTGGCGCTGGCCGCGCGACACCGAGGCCGACACCAGGCGCGCGGCCGAGACGCTGCTCGACCACATCGAGCTGTCGAACTGCCGCGTCGAGCCGGGCGAGCCCGCGAAGCCGCACAGCACTTATGGCGAGCCGGAGAAGTGAGACTGCGGGCCCCGGCGCGCGCAATTACTTACAAAACCGAACTTGCGTTCAATGTTGTCCAAATAACGGCAGATTAACTATCGTAAAGCTGTGAATTTTAACTACGAAATATTTGTTTTGACTTGGAAATTTGTGGAACCAAATCGCGCGCGCGTCATCATGCGTCCCATCATTCAAGGGTGGAGGGATTTTCATGGCTGAACGATTGAACCCGGTGCGAGTCGCGCGCGTGATGGGGCCCGGCGGCGAGGCGATCGGGCCCGAGGATCTGCCGCAGCATGCCGACGTCCGGTGGGTGCGCCGCCGCAAGGCGCGGGTCGTGGGCGCCCGGGGGGGCGGCGGGGGGGGGCCGCCCCCGGGGAGGCCGCGGGGAAAGCGGG
>CAZUYG010000621.1:0-2991 GCA_964624265.1 uncultured Candidatus Odyssella sp. | reverse complement strand
GCCCGCCGCCGGCCCAAGTCGAGGAACACATGCCCGTCACCATCTGGCACAATCCGCGCTGCTCCACCTCGCGCCGCGTGCTCGAGATGATCCGCAACAAGGGCATCGAGCCGCACGTCGTCGAGTATCTGAAAACGCCGCCTTCGGCCAAGGAGATCAAGGCCGTACTGGCGAAGCTCAAGATCGGCGCGCGCGATCTGCTGCGCAAGAAGGAGCCCGACTATCGCGGCCAGGGCCTCGACGACGAAAAAATTACGGATGCAGCGCTGATCCGCGCGATGGCCGAAACGCCCGTGCTGATCGAGCGGCCCGTGGTGCTGGCCGGGCGGCGCGCCGTCCTCGCCCGCCCGCCCGAGCGCGTATTCGAGGTGATCTAGCCGGACGGCCCCGCGGCGTTCACGAGCGCGGGCTTCGGACGCGGCTTCACGTTGCTGCCGCGCCGGCTCACGAGTTCGTCGCCGGTGCCAGCGCCGCCCTTCTCCACGGCCGCCGGCGCGCCGCTGCGGATCGAGCGATAGACGGCCTCGATGACGCGGATATCCGCCACGCCCTCGGCGCCGTCGGGGAACGGCGGGCGCCGCTGCCGGATCGCGGCGGAGAATTCGAGCAGCAGGGGTGCGAACTGGTCGCGATTGCCGAAGCGCCGGTTCACGGGCCGCGGCCGCGCGCCGCTTTGAACGACGAGGCGCTTCGCGCCGGACATTTCGAAAGCTCTTTCGAGCCGAATCGACCCTTCGGTTCCCCAGACCTGGAATTGCGAAGCCTCGTGCATGCCGAAACTTGCGGCGAACTGCGCGATACGCTCGCCGGGAAAGCGCAGCGTGACCGCGGCCATTTCCTCGATCTCGCCGAAACGCGGATCGCCGGGCCGCGCGGCCTCGGCGTAAGCCGACAGCGGCTCGGCGCCGAAGATCTGGCGCGCGGCGTTGATGCAATAGATCCCGAGATCGAGGACGGGCCCGCCCCCGAGATCGCGCTTCGTGCGGATGTTGCCTTCCTTCACCTGCAACGAGAATTCGGCCTTCATGTAGCGCGGCGCGCCGATGCGGCCGGCGCGCACGGCCTCGATGGCGGCGAGATTGGCCGGCTCGAAATGCAGGCGATAGGCCGTCATCAGATGCGCGCCGCCACGGTGCGCGGCCTCGACCAGAGCCTCGCCATCGGCGGACGAAATCGTCAGCGGCTTTTCACAGAGCACGTGGATCCCGCGCTCGGCCGCCCGCGTCGCGAAATCCCGGTGGAGCGAATTCGGCAGTCCGATATAGGCCGCGTCGATCCGCCCGGAACGGAGCAGGTCATCGTATCGCCCGTAATCCCAGAGGGATTTCACCCGGTATTTCGCGCCGAGAGCCTCGAGCTTCGCGCGGTCGCCCGACACCAGGGCGGCGATTTCGCTATTTTTCCGCGCGCCGGCGAAGGCGGGCAGCATTGCGGCCTGGCTGATATAGCCGAGTCCGACGACGGCATAGCGGATCCTGCCTTTCCGCCTCATCGGCCACGATTCGGGCCGACGCCGGCGCCGCAACCGGCTTCGTCGCGTTTGATGGGATCGGCAACGGGACGCACGGACATCTCAGCGAAGCCGTGCGCCCGAACGATGGGCCGGAGCACCGCGGTTTCCTCATAACCTGTTCCGCGATGAAAACGGCGCAATGGCCGGCCTGGTTCCTCGACTCCCGGATTGCGCCGGCGGCCGAAACGAGGAAGCGGCGCGCGGCGCGAACCGGAAACGCGGCCTCAATACGTCGCGCGGCCGCCGGAGATATCGAAGGTCGAGCCGGTCGTGAACGAGCAGTCCTCGCTCGAGAGCCAGGCGACCATCGCCGCGACCTCCTGCACCTCGACGAAGCGGTTCATCGGGATCTTCGAGAGCATGTAGTCGATGTGCTGCTGCGTGATCTGCTTGAAGATGTCGGTGCGCGCCGCCGCGGGCGTGATGCAGTTGACGAGCACGCCGCTGGTGGCCAGCTCCTTACCCAGCGACTTGGTGAGCGCGATCACGCCGGCCTTGGCGGCGCTGTAGTGCGAGGCGTTGGGGTTGCCTTCCTTGCCGGCGATCGAGGCCACGTTGACGATGCGCCCGTATTTGTTCTTGAGCATGTGGCCGGACGCGATCTTGCAGCCGATGAAGACGCCGATCAGGTCGATCTCGACCACCTGACGGAATTCCTCGGCCGGGCACTCCCACACCTTGAAGTTCCGGCCCGCGATGCCGGCATTGTTGACCATGATGTCGACCTTGCCGAACTGCTTCGCGGCCGCGTCGAACGCGCGCTGCATCGAGGCCTCGTCGGTCACGTCGGCCACCTGGGTCGCGACCGCGCCCTTGTTGCCGAGTGCCGTCGCCGCTTCGGCCAGCGCGACCTTGTCGCGGTCGAGCAGCGTCACCATCGCGCCCGATTCGAGAAAGCGCTCGGCGATCGCGAAGCCGATGCCGCGCGCGCCGCCGGTGACGATGCCGGCGCGGCCGGCGAGATCGATCTTGTTCATGGCGTTTCCTTGTTCTGATTCAGATCATGATTCCGCCGTCGACGACGAAGGCCTGCCCCGTGGCGAAGACGGCCTCGTCGGAGGCGAGATAGACGAGCAGCGGCGCGATGTCGTCGACGGTGCCGAGCCTGCCCATCGGCTGGCGCGCGACGAAATCCTTCCGCGCCTGCACCGGATCGGCGAAGGCATTGATGCGCCCCTGCAGCGAAGGCGTGTCGACCGTGCCGGGCGCGATCGCGTTGCAGCGGATTCCCTGTTTCACGTAGTCGGCGGCGATCGCCTTCGTGAGCCCGATGACGCCGGCTTTCGTCGTGCCGTAGACGAAGCGGTTGGGAATGCCCTTGAGGCTCCCCGCGACCGACGCGACGTTGATGATCGAACCGTTCTTGCGCGCGAGCATCGCCGGCAGCGCCGCGCGAATCGTGAGATACATCGAGCGGAGATTGAGATTCATGCTGAAATCCCAATCCTTGTCCGAGCATTCGAGGATCGTGCCGTGGT
>CAZUYG010000620.1:0-3002 GCA_964624265.1 uncultured Candidatus Odyssella sp. | reverse complement strand
CCTTGCTCGCCAGGGAGGCGGAGCGCATCGGCTATCCGGTGCTGATCAAGGCCGCGGCCGGCGGCGGCGGCAAAGGGATGCGCCGCGTCGACAAGCCCGCCGAGTTCGGCGAGGCGCTCGACGGCGCCAAGCGCGAGGCCAAGAACGCGTTCCGCGACGACGCGGTTCTGGTCGAGAAATACGTCGAGCGGCCGCGCCACGTCGAGATCCAGGTTTTCGCCGATACGAGGGGCAACGCGGTCTATCTGTTCGAGCGCGACTGCTCGGTGCAGCGGCGGCACCAGAAGGTTCTCGAAGAGGCGCCGGCGCCCGGACTGCCCGAAGCGACGCGCAAGGCCATGGGCGAAGCCGCCGTCGCCGCGGCCAAGGCGATCGGCTACACCGGCGCCGGCACGGTCGAGTTCATCTACGGCGGCGGCCGTTTCTTCTTCATGGAGATGAACACGCGCCTCCAGGTCGAGCACCCGGTGACCGAACTCATCACCGGACTCGATCTTGTCGAATGGCAGTTTCGCGTCGCGGCCGGGGAGCCGCTGCCGAAACGGCAGGACGATCTCGCCGTGCGCGGGCACGCGGTCGAAGCGCGGCTTTACGCCGAGGATCCCGGCAAGGACTTCCTCCCGGCGATCGGCAAGCTCGCGCATCTCGCGCTGCCGGCGAGCGAACCCGTCGGGCCAGTGCGCATCGACACGGGAGTCCGCCAGGGCGACAGCGTTTCGATCCATTACGATCCGATGATCGCCAAGGTGATCGCCTGGGGCGAGGATCGCGGGTCGGCGCTGCGCCGCATGGCGCGCGCGCTCGAAGAGACGCGCGTCGCCGGCCTCGCGACGAACCGCGATTTCCTGCACGCGGTCGTCACACATCCCGCCTTCGCGAAGGGCGATGTGCATACCGGTTTCATCGCGGAGCATCGCGGGGCGCTGCTGCCGGCCGAGGAGAAGGCGCCCGACCGGGTGCTGGCGCTGGCGGCGCTCTTCACCGTTCTCAGCAATCGCGCGGACGCGGTGGCGCGCGCGGGCGCCTCGAACGATCCGTATTCGCCGTGGCACCGCAGCGACGGCTGGCGCCTCAACGAAGATTCCTGGAGCACGTTCCGGTTCGCCGAGGGAGGGCAGGAACAAGCGGTCACCGTCCACTATCGCCGGAACGGCTATCTTTTCGACTTGCCCGGCGGCAGCGTCGGCGTGAGCGGTCGCCTGGACCCGAACGGCACGATCTCGGCGCGCATCGGCGAAACGCTCTGCCACGGCGCCGCGGCACGGATCGGCAACGAGCTCGCGGTGTTCGAGGGCGGCAGAAGCTGGCGTCTCGCGATCGTCGATCCGCTCGCCGCCGTGGCCGAGATCGACGCCGGAGTCGATAGCCTCACGGCGCCGATGCCGGGAAAGATCATCGCGGTGAAAGTGGACGCCGGCGCGAAGGTCGAACGCGGGCAGGCGCTGCTGGTCATGGAGGCGATGAAGATGGAACACACGATCCGCGCGCCCGCCGACGGCATCGTGGAGAAGATCCATTTCAAGGTCGGCGAGCAGGTCGACGAGGGCGTCGAGCTGATCCATTTCGAGGCGGAAGAGGGCAAGGCCTAGCCTTGCCGGCCCGTGGATAAGTCCGCGGGCGTCGTCTCGAAACCGTGTCCGCGCGCGCTATATTGAAGGGCGGAGAATCACCGATGGCATTGCCCAAACACGTTCGCATCTGCGAGGCCGGCGCCCGCGACGGGTTGCAGAACGAGAAGCAGGTCGTCCCGACCGCCGTGAAGGTCGAGCTGATCGAGCGGCTGGCCGACGCCGGGCTGCCGGACATCGAAGCCGGGTCTTTCGTCTCGCCGAAATGGGTGCCGCAGATGGCCCATTCGGACGAGGTCATCAAGAGCATCAGGCGCAGGCCCGGCGTCACCTACGGCGCGCTGGTGCCGAACATGCAGGGCTATGCGCGCGCCCAGGCGGCCGGCATCAAGGAGATCGGCATCTTCACGGCTGCGACCGAGAGCTTCACCAAGGCCAACATCAACTGCACGATCGCCGAGAGCATCGAGCGCTTCCGCCCGGTCGTCGAGGCGGCGAAGAAAGACGGCGCACGGGTGCGCGCCGCGGTTTCGTGCGCGCTCGGCTGCCCGTTCGAGGGCGAGGTGGCGCCGGCCAAGGTGGCCGAGGTCGCGAAGATGCTCGACGATCTCGGCGTCGACGACGTCGATCTTGCCGACACGATCGGCGTCGGCACGCCGGCCAAGGCGCAGCGCATGCTTGCCGCCGCCGCCGAGCGCGTGCCGATGGAGAAGCTCTCGATCCATTTCCACGACACCTACGGCCAGGCGCTGGCGAACACGCTGGCCTGCCTCGAGCTCGGCGTCGGCGCGGTCGATAGCGCGGTCGGCGGCCTCGGCGGCTGCCCGTTCGCGCCGGGCGCCACCGGCAACGTCGCCACCGAGGACGTGGTCTACATGCTGCACGGCATGGGCATCGAGACCGGCGTCGATCTCGACAAGCTCATCGACGCGGCGTTCTTCATCTCCGATTTCCTCGGCCGCCCGCCGGTCTCGCGCGTCGCCAACGCGATGCGCAAGCGCCGCAAGCCGGCGCGTGCGGCGGAGTAGCGATGGCGCTCCACCTCATCAAGATGGCGGTCGGCGCCGAGACGATCGACGACATGCGCCGCTGGCAGAAAGAGCGCCTCCAGAAGCACGGCCGCCTGTTCCACATCACGCGCCACAAGCCGCGGCTCGAGGCCGAAATTCTCGACGGCGGCTCGATATACTGGATCGTCAAGGGCTTCGTGCGCGCGCGCCAGCGCATTGTCGGCTTCGAGGAGACGACGTGGCCGAAGCGCGGCAAGTGCTGCCTGCTGCTGCTCGACAAGAAGCTCGTTCCGACGGAAATGCAGCCACGCCGCGCGCATCAGGGCTGGCGCTATTTCAAGCCCGACGAGGCGCCGCGCGACCTGCCGAAGGGGGCCAAGCCGCAGAAAGAGCCGCCGGCGAAGATGGCCGCGGAGCTGAGGGC
>CAZUYG010000619.1:0-3004 GCA_964624265.1 uncultured Candidatus Odyssella sp. | reverse complement strand
CACCAGCTCGCCTTCGAGCGCCGCGTGGCGATCAAGGAATACGTGCCGCACGCGTTGGCGAGGCGCGGCGCGGACGGCGTCTCGGTCGAGCCCGCGTCGCCGCGCGACGGGCCGGATTTCGCGTTCGGTCTCGAGCGCTTCCGCGTCGAGGGCAAGACGCTCGTCAGCTTCGAGCACCCGCACATCGTGCGCGGCTACGATTTCCGCGAGGCGAATGGTACCGCCTATCTCGTGATGCAGTTCGTCGAAGGCAGCAGCCTGCTCGAGTTGCTGCAACGGCGCGGCGCGCTGCCCGAAGCACGGCTGCGGCGGATCCTGATTCCGTTGCTCGACGGCCTCGAGCAGGTCCACGCGGCCGGCTTCCTGCATCGCGACATCAAGCCCGGCAACATCATCGTGCGCCCCGATTGCGCTCCGGTGCTGGTCGATTTCGGCGCGGCGCGGTGCGCGCTCGGCCGGCGCGGCCGGCATCTCACGAGCATCGTCACGAGTGGCTTCGCGCCGATCGAGCAGTATTCCGACCATGCGCGGCAAGGACCGTGGACCGACATCTACGCGCTCGGCGCGACGCTCTACTACGCCATCACGGGTCGCATGCCGCCCGACGCCGTCGGCCGCGCGGCGCGCGACGACGTCGTCGCGGCGGCAGAGGCGGGGGCCGGACGATATTCCGCATCCTTCCTGCGCGCGATCGACCGGGCGCTCGCATTGCGGGCCGCCGATCGGCCACAATCGGTCGCCGAGTTCCGGGCGCTGCTTGCTAATCCCGGCACGGCCCCCGCCGAGCCGCTGTCGAGCGGCGGCCCCACGATCGCGCTGGGCAACGGCGCGGCGACCGTTTCCGAGCTGCCGACCGCGCCGCCGCCGCCACCCGCGTCTCGTCCGCGGGCGGTGCCGGTCCGCTTCGCAGCGGCAAACGGCGAAGCGACAGCGCGGGCCCAAGCCACGCACCGGAGCAGCACGCGGCGCGCCTGGGCGCGCTTCGCGGCGGCGAACGCCATGGGCGCGGTGCTGACGGCCTTTGTCGCCTGGCGGGGATGGGCCGAAGCGCCCATCGGCCAGGAGGCCCGCGCCGTTCTCCCGCCTTTGGGGGTGGTCTTCCTGTTCGGTCTCGCCGTGTCGGCGCAGCGTCTCGCCGGCATTGCGCGCGCACTCAGACGCGTGGCCGCTTCGAACCGCCGGGCGCCGCAAGGACGTATGTCGCGCGCGCCGGCCGCGGCCGGCCTCGTCCGGCATACCGCGAACGTGCTCGCCATCCTCGGCGCGGTCGCGGCGATGCCGATGCTGGCGTCCGCCGGCCTGCTCGCGTTCTTCCACACCGCCGCGCTCACGGCGGCGCTTCACCTCTGGCTCGTCGCGAACGGCTCCTCCATCGCCGGCGCGGCGGACCGCCTCATGGCCGTAACGGCCGCACAAGGAGACACCGATGCGGACGATGGATCGAACTGACGATGCGCCCGCGGCTTCCGCGCGCGCGAATGCGCGCGACGAGGCTCTTCCGTTTGCTCCCGCGCTACGCCTCGTGCTGGCGCGCCACCGCCGGCTCCAACGATTGCTGGGCATGCATGCGCCCGGGATCGTCTTGCGGAACGAGGGCCGGATGCTGCGCGCCGCGCTCGGCGCGTTGACGGCGAACGGGCGTGCCACTACCGGGCGGCACGGCGCCGGCCGCCCAGGGGACGCTCAGGCCGCGCCGCGCTGTCCGGCCCGATAGGGTTCGATCGCCGCGGATACGATGGCTTCGAGCTCCGCCGCCGGATAGCCGCCGCGGGCGAGCACGCGCAGGCCCATATAGGCATTGGTGAGAACGCGCGCCCCGGCGGCGCGCTTGGCCGCCGGCCAGCGCGCGGCCTTCCTGCTGTCGGCCAGCGCCGCTTCGATCGCGCGCTCGAGCCGCTTCATCATCGCCAGAACTTTCACGGCCGCCTCGGGATCGGCCGGCGCCTGATCCACGGCGGCATTGCACAGCAGGCAGCCGCGCCGATCGTTGCGCAGCGCCACCGCGTCGGCGGCCGATTTGAGCAGGCGGCGGATGCGGTCCGCGCCGTCGCCGCGCCCGCGTTCCTGCAGCATCGCCGCCGCCTCGGCGACCGCCGTGCGGTCGTAGCGGTCGAGCGCGGCCAGATAGATGCTGCGCTTGTCGGTGAACGCCTTGTAGAGGCTGCCGCGCGCGATGCCCATGGCCGCGAGCAGGTCGGGCAGCGACGTGGCCTCGTAGCCCTTCGCCCAGAACACCTGCATCGCGCTGTCGAGCGCCTCTTCGATGTCGAACTCGCGCGGTCGCGCCATGGCTGCCTCCGGTCTCCCAAGATGAGTGTTGGGAACCGCGCGGTCAAGTTCTCACCGGGTTGTGACCGCTTCAAATATAGACTGAATGGTTCCTAAGTCCCATGTGTGACGGCGGCGGCGCGCGCCGCCGGTTGGTTCCCAATCCGACCGAACCCCAGGCCGGCCCCCGGCCCGCAACATCTCAGGAGAGACAAAGACATGCCTCGCATCCAAGCCCTCGACCCGGCATCCGCGACCGGTCGCGCCAAGGAACTGCTCGACGGCGTCGGCAAGAAGCTCGGCCGCACGCCGAACCTGATGCGCACGATGGCGAATCAGCCGGCCGTGCTCGATGCCTATCTCCGCATCGGCGACGCGCTCGCGCAGGGCAGCTTCGATGCAAAGACGCGCGAGGCCATCGCGCTGACGGCGGCCGGCGCCAATGCCTGCGAATACTGCGCCTCGGCGCATACGGCGATCTCGCAGAGCCTCAAGGTCGACGCCGCGGAGATCCACGCTCGGCTCGCGGGCCGCTCGGCGGATCCGAAGCTCGCCGCGGCGCTCGCCTTCACGCGGACGATCGTCGCCAAGCGCGGCGAGGTGTCGGACGCCGACCTGGCCGCCGTGCGCGCGGCCGGGCACGACGACGGCGCGATCGTCGAGATCGTCGCCAATGTCGCGGCCAACATCCTCACCAACTACCTCAACCACGTTGCGCGGACGGAGATCGACTTCC
>CAZUYG010000618.1:0-3015 GCA_964624265.1 uncultured Candidatus Odyssella sp. | reverse complement strand
GGTTTCGCCGCCGGGCGCACTCTCTTCCGGCGCAGGCGTGGCCGGCGCCGCTGCCGCGCCGTGGCGCGGGATGCCGCGCCGGATCAGGCGCTCGATCGCGCCGAGATTGCGGCCGTCGTCCGGCGTCACCAGCGTGAACGCACGGCCGGAACGCCCGGCCCTGCCCGTGCGCCCGATGCGGTGCACGTAGTCCTCGGCATTGTAGGGCACGTCGAAATTGAAGACGTGCGTGATGTCGTCGATGTCGAGCCCGCGCGCCGCGACGTCGCTGGCGACGAGGATCGGGATCTCACCGAGACGGAAGCGCTCGAGCGTCGACGTCCGCTTGTCCTGCGTCATGTCGCCGTGCAGCGCGCCGGCCTGAAAGCCGTGGCGCGTGAGCGATTTGAACAGGATGTCCACGTCGCGCTTGCGGTTGCAGAAAATCAATGCCGTCTTGATCGTCTCCGAGCGCAGCAATCCGCGCAGCACATCGCGTTTTGCGGTTTCACCCGGCACCGGAACCACGAAGTCTTCGATCGTCGTGGCCGTGGTGGCGGGGCGCGCGACGGTGATTTCCTTCGGCGACGAGAGGAACTTGTCCGCGAGGCGCCGGATTTCCGGCGGCATTGTTGCCGAGAAGAACAGCGTCTGCCGCAGCGGCGGCAACAGGGTGACGATGCGCTCGATATCGGGAATGAACCCCATGTCGAGCATGCGATCGGCCTCGTCGATGACGAGAACCTTGATGTCGCGCAGCAGGATCTTGCCGCGTTCGAACAGATCGAGCAGCCGGCCCGGCGTCGCGATCAGCACGTCGACCCCGCGGTCGAGCGCTTTTTCCTGATCCGACATGCTTTCGCCGCCGATGATCAGCGCCTTGGTGAGCTTCGTGTGCTTGCCGTAGGTCGTGAAGGCGTCGGCCACCTGCGCCGCCAGCTCGCGCGTCGGCTCCAGGATGAGCGAGCGCGGCATGCGCGCTTTGGCCCGCCCGGCCGAGAGGATGTCGATCATCGGCAACGTGAAGCCGGCGGTCTTGCCGGTGCCGGTCTGAGCACAGCCGAGCACGTCGCGGCCGGTCAGGACGACGGGAATGGCTTGGGCCTGGATCGGAGTCGGATCGACGTAGCCGGCTTCGGAAACGGCCTTGAGGACCGGCTCGCTTAGTCCCAGTTGGGCAAAACTCATGCGGCTCTTTTTTGAGATCGGGTCGCCGTGGACGGACGGATGCCGGATGGCAGAGGCCGCAGCGGACGCCTGCAATATCGCGGGTTGGGAGGAATTTTCAAGCGGGGCGCGGCGTTAACACCCAGGCGGACGGAATCGCAGGTTTGCGATCCCGCGCCGCATGCGTAATCTGCCCGGCCCGCGCCCCGTACCTTTGAAATTCAGTGCCATGACGGCCGACATCCCGACCCGCTTCGCCTGCCTTTGCCTGTTGATCGTCGGAGCCCTGCCCTTTCCGGCGGCCGCGCAGGGGCTCGACGGAACCTGGCGCGGGACGACGAGCGGCACCCCCAGCGGCGGCAATTGCCGTCCGTTTACGTTCATGGTGACGATCCGCGGCGCCGAGGTCGGTGGCAGCGCCAGCACGCCCCACACCGGGTCGCCGGTCGCGTGGACCGTGGGCGGCGCCGTGCAGGGTCCGCGCGTCATCCTGCTGGTCGAATCGTCCGACCGGCGGCTGCGCAACCCGTCGACGCGCTGGCGTGGCGAACTGCGCGGCGGCGGCCTCCATCTGGAGCAGATCGGCAGCCAGGCCTGCAATCCGTCGCGCGCCGGCACCCTGCGGCGGTCCTGAACCCGCATGACCGCTCCTGTGCCGCTGATCCTCCTGCCGGGCCTGCTGTGCGACCGGGCTCTCTGGCAGCACCAGATCGACCATCTGTCGGAGGTCGCCGTCGCGAGCGTGCCGGATCTCGGCAGCGACGATACCGTGGATGCCATGGCGCGCCGCGTCCTCGACGCGGCACCGCCCCGCTTCGCGCTGGCGGCGCTTTCGATGGGCGGGTATGTCGCCCACGCCATCATGCGGGCGGCACCCGAGCGCGTCGAACGCCTCGCGCTGTTCGACACGTCGGCCCGGCCCGACACCGACGAGCAGGGCGCGCGCCGGCGAGGCCTCATCGAGCTCGCCGAAAAGGGCAAGTTCAAGGGCGTCACCCCGCGCCTGCTGCCGCTGCTGATCCATCCGGACCGCCTCGGCGATACGGAACTGACCGATGCCGTCATGGGCATGGCCGAACGCATCGGGAAGGCGGCCTTCCTGCGCCAGCAGAAGGCGATCATGGCCCGGCCCGACAGCCGGCCCTATCTTCCGCACTATCGCTGTCCCGCGCTGGTCGTCGTCGGCCGGTCGGACGCGATCACGCCGATCGAGGTTAACGCCGAAATGGCGAACCTCATTCCCGGCGCGCGTCTCGTCGTGGTCGAACACTCGGGGCATTTGCCTACGATGGAACAGCCGGTGGCGGCGACCGCACTCTTGCGCTACTGGTTGCAGGATTGAAGAATCCGGGCATGCGGGGGATCGCGTCTGCGATAGTTTTGACGGCCGTGCTGTGCGCGCAGAACGCGTTCGCGCAGAACGACCGCCCGCGCCCGAGCTTCGATTGCGCCGGCGTCGACGGCCGGGTGCAGATGACGATCTGCAACAGCCAGGATCTGTCCGAGCTCGATCGCGACCTCGCGCGCTTTGTGCTCGTGCTGAAAACCACGCTCTCGGACGATGCCGCGCGTTCGCTCGACGCCGGTCAGACCGCGTGGGAGCGCGCGCGCGACCGGCAGTGCAACCGCGTCATCGGCGAAATCGATCCCGACGGGCCGGTTTACCGCTGTCTGATGAGCATGTACCGCAACCGCCTCGTGCAGCTCGCGCAGCAGAGCGAGCGCCAGACCGGCGAACGCGGCCGCGCGATCTCGGGCTACTACCGCTTCGTGGAGCGCGGCGTTTCGGGCGAGATGTGGGTGATCGCGTGGCCCGAATCGACCGTGACCGTGCTGATCGATACGCTGACGCTGCCCGACGCGCCCACC
>CAZUYG010000617.1:0-3016 GCA_964624265.1 uncultured Candidatus Odyssella sp. | reverse complement strand
CCGCCTGCGCGAATTGCACATTGCGCTGCGGATGCCGGCGAAGAAGGCGTAGCCGCTCGCCGATGGCCGACATTCCCGCCGGCTTCGCGATCCTCGACCGCACCTCGCCTTATATCGAGGCGATGGGGCCGTTCTACTGGAAGGTGGACGGCCGGCAGCGCATCGTCGCGATCCGCGCCGGGGATCGGCACATCAATTCGCGCGGCTTCGTGCATGGCGGGGTTCTGTGCGGCCTCGCCGATCTGGCGATCGGGTACAACCTCGCCTTTCTCCAGGAGCCGCCGCTGCCGCTGGTGACGGCGAACCTCGCGGTCGATTTTGCCGGCGCGGCCCGGAAGGGCGATTGGCTCGAATGCCGCGTCGATATCCAGCGATCCGGCGGCCGCCTCTCCTACGCCAACGCCTATATCTGGCGCGGCGAGGAGCGGATCGTCCGCGCCAGCGCCATCTTCGCGCGCGTGGATGGCGGGGCGTCTTCCTGAAATCGCCGGCAAGACGGCCGTCTGCCTTGTTTCCGCCGCGCTGGACCGGCAGATTTCGGGGTCTCGCATGACGGATTGCCCGATGCTCCGAACAGCCTTCGCGTTTGTATTCGCCGTCGCGGCCGCGGCGCCGGCGGCGGCCGAGATCGCCGTTCCGCCCGAGCTCGTGGCGAAGGTGCAGCCGCACCGCGCGATCTACAGCCTCAAGGCGAAGACGGTTTCGCCGACCGGCGGCGTTTCCGATGCCGACGGCGCCATCGCCTACGAGCTGACCGAGGATTGCGGCCGCTGGCTGACCAAGCACACGTTCCAGCTCAACATCGTGAAGCAGGACGCCAAGGAGCGTTCGATCCGCACCGACTACACGAGCTGGGAGGCGAAGAACGGGCTCACCTTCGGCTTCGAGACCCGGACCAAGAGCGACGGGCAGGAAACCGAGCACCGCACCGGCCGCGCCGAGCTTTCGCGCATCGGCGGACCGGGCAAGGCGGTGCTCGAGGGGCGCGGGCCGAAGAAAGAAATCACGCTTCCGGCCGGCACCCTCTTTCCCACCTGGCACGTGATCGAAATGGTCGCGGCCGGGCGCGCGGGCGAGAAGATCGTCTGGCGCCACCTGTTCGACGGCTCGTCCGAGGGCAAGGTCAACGGCGTGCACGGGGTCGTCGTCGATCCGGTGCCGGCCGCGGCGATCCAGCCCGCCGCGCTGTTCGCCCATCCCGGCTTCCGCCTGAAGCTCACCTTTTTCGACCCGCCGGAAGAAGACAAGGAGCGGCCGAACTACAAGGTCGACATGACGGTCAACGAAGCCGGTGTCACCACGGCGATGGTGCTCGAATATTCGGATTTCAGCCTCGAAGCGAAGATCGAGAAGATCGAGACGCTGCCGAAGCCGACGTGCCGCTGACCGGCCCGCAACGCCGCCGCCGATCGAAGGAGATTGCCGTGAGAACGCTTCTGCTGCCGCTCGCGCTGCTCGCCGCCGCGCCGCTGCCCGCCGCCGCGCAGGATGCGCTCGCCGCCTACTACGACAAGCTCCAGCCGGCGCGCGGCGTCTATTCGCTGCGCCAGCGCAGCGGCGATACGACCGGCGCCGTGATGAGCGGCCGCATGACGGTCGGGGCGCGGCTCACCTGCGAGGAGCTGGTGACCGAAGTGATCATGGATATTCGCGTCAGCGGCAGCGGCCAGAACGCGACGCTGAGGCTCGAGCAGAAGGCCAGCGAAACCCGCGACGGGCGCATTTATCGCTTCAGCGCCGTCACGTTCGAGAACGGACGCGAATCCGAGCGCCGGGAAGGGCAGGCCGTGCTGCAATCGCGCACCGGCCCGGGCGAAGCCAAGATCAGGGGCGGCACCGGCGAGGATCTGAAGCTCGAACCCGGCACGATCCTGCCGGGCACGCACATGCTGCGCATGATGGAGGCTGCCTCCAGCGGCAAGAAGGAGCTCGAGCACCGCATCTTCTACGGCCTCGACCAGATGAAGGTCACGAATTCGCGCGTCACGATCGCCGGCGCCGGCCGCTCGGGCAAGGAGAAGGCGCTCGGCGACTTCGCCGACAAGCCGGGCTGGACGATCAAGGAAGAGCACAAGGAAGCCGGCGGCACGCCGGGCGGTGCCTCGCAGTCGAGCGAGGCGTTCATGACCGAGGACGGCGTGACCACGGCGCTCTCGATTTCCGTGCAAGGCCTCGAGCTGCAGGGCACCGTGGTGTCGATCGAAAAGCTGCCGAAGCCCGACTGCAAGAAATAGGCGCGGGGGCGCGCCGCCGGAAAACCGCGGCCGCTCTTTCCGTCCGACCGCCCCGCCGGCGGCTGGACAGCGCGGCACCGCGCGCTAAAAGAGCGCGCCATGTCCCGCCGCACCCCCATCTCTCACGCCGAAAGCCTCGGCCCCGGCCGCCTCGACGCCTACCTCTTCTATTGGATCGGCCAGATCGACAATCTCTACAAGCGCGCGATCCTGGAGGCGCTGCGGCCGTTGCGCATCAACCTGGCCTGGTGGCGGACGCTCGCCGTGCTCACCGAAAAGGGGCCGGTGACGACCGGCGATCTCGCGCGCATCACCGTGATCGAGCGCACGGCCCTCACGCGCGTCGTGGATCAGATGGAGAAGCGCGGGTTCGTGCGCCGGGTCCCGCGCAGCGGCGACCGCCGCGTCGTGGAAATCCATCTCGCGCCCGAAGGCCGCGACCTCTACGAACGCATCCTGCCCGAGGCGCGCGCGGTCTATGCGCGCGCCACCGCCGGGCTCACGACCGCCCAGGTGAAGGCGCTCATCGCCGAGCTCAAGGAAATCCGCAGCCGTCTCCCGCACGGCTGAATCTCGCTCTGTTGCCGGGGCGAAATCTTCGCATCGATATATGTGAAAATTCACGTGACTTTGCACATAAATCGGGGCAGGCTGCGCGTCGCAACCCGGAGGAACCTGTCATGCCCGCCGAAACGAAGCCGATGGTCACGCCCGACATGCGCGCCGCGTTCGATCGCGACGGCGTGGTGTTCCTGCCGGGCGTGTTCGACGCCGCCTGGGTC
>CAZUYG010000616.1:0-3023 GCA_964624265.1 uncultured Candidatus Odyssella sp. | reverse complement strand
CCGAATTCCTCGGTGTCGCCGACCTCGACGTGGTCATCGAAAAGGGTGAGACGCGGACGATCCCGTCCTGGCGCCTCGTGGCCAATTACGGCGTGGTGGCGGATCCCGGCGTGCAGGCCACGGTGCGCAAGTACGAGCAGCAGCTCGATCGCGAAATGGGTCAGCCGATCGGAGCGACCGAGACCGCGATGGACAGCCACGCGGCGACGGTGCGGCTGCGCGAGGCCGCGATCGGCAATCTCGTCGCCGACGCGATCCGCGGCGCCACCGGCGCCGACGTTTCGATCGTCAACGGCGGCGGCCTGCGCGGCAACAAGGATTATCCGGCCGGCTCGACGATCACCGCGCGCGACATCTTCTCGGAAATGCCGTTCGGCAACGTCGTCCTCGTGCTGGAGGCCAAGGGGTCCGACATCAAGGCGATGCTCGAGCACGGACTTTCCCGCGCCGGCACGGAATTCGGCGGCTTTCCGCAGGTCTCGGGCGTGAAGGTCGTCTACGATCCGGCGAAGCCCGCGGGCGAGCGCGTCGTGAGCGTGCTCGTCGGCGACGCGGCGCTCGATCCCGCCCGCACCTACCGGCTCGCCGCCAACGATTTCCTCGCCGCCGGCGGCGACGGCTACGCGATGCTCGCGACCCTCAAGCGCATCGTCGATGCGAATGCCGGGCCGCTCATGGCCGGCGCCGTGATCGAATACGTCAAGCAAAGGGGCAAGGTCGCGGCGCGCGTGGACGGCCGCCTGACCGCGAAATAGGCGCATGACCGGGATTGCGATCGCGCGCGAGCGGCCCGACACCGCGGACGCGATGCAGCTCATCGGTGAGCTCGAGGCCGCGCTGAGTCCGCTTTATGCCGTGGAGAGCCAGCACGGCTACAGCGTCGAAAAGCTGATCCGCGAAGGCGTGCATTTCTTCGTCGCGCGCGTGGAGGGCGTTCCGGCCGCGTGCGGCGGCATCCAGTTCTACCCCGGCTTCGGCGAACTGAAGCGCATGTTCGCGCGCGATGCGTGGCGCGGGCGGGGCCTCGGCTTGGCGATGCTCGAGCATCTTGCGGCGCACGCGCGCGCGAACGGCTGCACGCTGCTGCGCCTCGAAACCGGCGTGCACCAGCACGCGGCGATCAGGCTCTACGAGCGCTGGGGATTCCGGAAGATCGATCCCTTCCCGCCCTACACGCCCGACCCGGTGAGCCTCTGTTACGAAAAGCGGCTCTGAAAGGAATGGGGGCGGGTTTTGACGCCCGCCCCCTGCTCCGTACGGCAATCGAGACGGCGTTACGACACGCCGTTGGCCTTGAACCAATCGAGCATACGCTTCCAGCCGTCCTTCGCGTCGGCCTCGCGATAGGTGCCGCGGAAATCGGCGTTGAAGCCGTGCGGCGCGTCCGGATAGATCTTGAACTCGGCCTTCTTGCCGGCCTTCTTGAGCTCCGACTCCATCATCTCGACATCGGTGACCGGGATGCCTTGATCCTTGCCGCCGTAGAGGCCGAGCACCGGCGCCTTCATATCCTTGGCGAGATCGATCGGATTCTTGGGCGTCATCGCGTTGCTCGCGCCGGTGATGCGGCCATACCAGGCGACGCCGGCCTTGAGCTTCGGCTGGTGCGCGGCGTAGAGCCACACGACCCGGCCGCCCCAGCAGAAGCCGGTGATCCCGGCCTTGTCGGCATTGCCCTTGTTCTTGCCCGCCCAGTCCATCGCGGCGTCGAGATCGCTCATCACCTGCGCATCCGGCACCTTCGCGACGATTTCGGAGATCAGCTTCGGGATCTCCTGCATCGTATATTTCCGCGGATCGCCCTGGCGCGCATAGAGCTCGGGCGCCACCGCGAGGAAGCCCGATTTGGCGAGGCGGCGGCACAGATCCTGTATGTGCTCGTGCACGCCGAAGATTTCCTGGATCACCAGCACGACCGGGAAATTGGTGCCCTGCGCGGGCATCGCAGCGTAGCCGGGGATGCTGCCGTCTTTCGTCGGAATCTTGATTTCTTTCGCGTCGAGGCCGGCGGAGTCGGTCTTGATCACGGTCTGCGCCGCGACGGGGCCCGCCGCGGCCGCGAAGCCGGTGGCGATCGACGTGACGACGAAGCCGCGCCGCGACAGCGGCGCATCGGGCACCAGGCTGACGTGATCGGCTCTGGCGTCGGAGATTCGTTCCATGCGTTCGGTCCTCCCGTTTTTGGAACAAGCGTAAGCGGGGAATTAACACGGCGCGCGTGCCGTTCTTCCCCGAAAAGCGCGCGGAGCATGCCCGCCCGCGGCGGGGCGTGACCAGAGGCTCACGAATATGTTATCGACGCGCGGCCCGAGCGGGGCCACCGCCGCATTGCGCGGAACGCGAATCGGGCGCGGATTGCGTTCATCGGCGGTTTTCACGCGGTAACCGGAGCGGAATGTTGCGCCGCATTGCAGCGCTTTTTCTGGCGGCGACGTTCGCCACCACGGCCGTCGCTCTGGAGCCGGCGGCGCCGGTCTCCGTTTTCTCGCAGTCCGTGCCGCTGGATCCGCGCGATCCGGCGGCGCGCCGCGCCGGCGAGCTCGAATTCCGCGGCGGCATCGCGCTGCGCTCAACGGATCCGCGCTTCGGCGGATTTTCGGGAATCCATGTGAGCACCGATGGCGGCACGCTGCTCGCGGTTTCCGACCGCGGCGCCTGGCTGCGCTTGCGCCTTCTCTACGACCGGAACGGGCGGCTGACCGGCGCGGGCCAGGCGGAAATGGGAGCGCTGATCGGCGAGGACGGACAGCCGCTCGCCGGGACCGATCGCGACGCCGAAGACCTCGCGGTTCTGCCCGACGGGTCGATGCTGGTGCCGTTCGAGCGGCGGCACCGCATACTTCATTATCCGGAAGCTTCGCCGCCGTTCAGCAAACCGCCCGTGGCATTTCCGATTCCCGAAAGGCTCGACGAGGCGCCGCCCAATGCCGGCCTCGAGGCGCTGACCCATGTGGGGCGCGGCTTCCTCGTTGCCATCGCCGAGCGCATGACCGCGGGCGGCGGCGCGCTTGCCGCCTGGGTCG
>CAZUYG010000615.1:0-3043 GCA_964624265.1 uncultured Candidatus Odyssella sp. | reverse complement strand
ATCGGCTATCCGGTGCTGATCAAGGCCGCGGGCGGCGGCGGCGGCAAGGGCATGAAGGTGGCCAACGCCTCGTCCGAGCTCGCCGACATGATGAACCTCGCCAAGCGCGAGGCGCTCGCCAATTTCGGCAACGACGCGGTCTACATGGAGAAGTATCTCTCCCATCCGCGCCACATCGAACTGCAGATCCTCGCCGATTCGCACGGCAACGTCGTGCATTTGGGCGAGCGCGACTGCTCGCTGCAGCGCCGGCACCAGAAGGTGCTGGAAGAAGCGCCCTCGCCCGCGCTCAACGCCAAGGAGCGGAAGCGCCTCGGCGACATCGGCTGCGCCGCGATCCGGCAGCTCGGCTACCGCAACGCCGGCACCTTCGAATTCCTCTACCAGGACGGCGAGTTCTATTTCATCGAGATGAACACCCGCCTCCAGGTAGAACACCCGATCACCGAGGCGATCTCCGACATCGACATCGTGCGCGAGATGATCCGCATCGCCTCGGGCGCGCCGCTCTCGTTCAAGCAGGACGACGTGAAGTTCATGGGGCACGCGATCGAGTGCCGCATCAACGCCGAGAGCGCCACGACGTTCAAGCCCTCGCCCGGCACCGTCACCGAATACCACGCGCCGGGCGGGCTCGGCGTGCGCGTCGATTCGGCGCTCTATGCCGGCTACCGCGTGCCGCCGCACTACGACAGCCTCGTGGCCAAGCTCATCGTGCACGCCAGCACGCGCAACGAGTGCCTGATGCGTCTGCGTCGCGCGCTCGAGGAGTTCGTGATCGGCGGCATCGAGACGACGATCCCGCTCCATGCGCGCCTCGTCGCCGAGCAGGACTTCATCAACGGCGATTACGACATCCGCTGGCTCGAACGCTTCGCCGCCAGGGGCGCGTAGGCGCAACCCTCAGCGAACCGCGCGCCAATCGCGGTAGAAAAGGGCGGCGAACGCGAGATCGCCGACGGCGGTCGCGAGCATCGCCAGCAGCTCGCGGTGGAAGAAACAGACGAACGCGACGAGGAGGAAGAACGCCGTCTTGGCCACGACGGCGATCAGGAGGAACGGGCGGAACGCCTTCGGATTCCCGCCGATCGTCAGATAGATCCAGCCGAACAGAACGATGGCGAGGCCACCGGCACGCGCATGCAATTCCCCCAACCCCGGACCGGGCTGCGACAGGCCGAGCATGCTCGACGCAAGGCCCGGAGCCAGCAACAGCGGCGCGCCCCAAAACAGGTTCCACAGAAACGCGACCCAGTAGAGCGTGCTCGAACGCGCTCGGCCCGGCATTGGTTTCCCCCACGCGACGGCGGACGGCGATGGAGGCTTTGCCGCGACCGGTCGAGCATCGCCCCAACGCGCGAAAATCATAGGCTGATGGAACGAGACGCCGCAATGCCGGCGCCCGATCCGGAGCGCACCGGGTGGCGCGAGCGGGGCCCGGCGCCGGGAAGAAACCCGCCCCGCCCGAAACCCGATTGCGCGCCGCGCGCCGCTCGGGCCTAATTGCCGGCGGCAATTCGTGCGTCGCTCACGGCCATGAGTCAGCGCAGCCTCAACGTCGAGATCCTGCTTCGCGCCTATTCGGCCGGCGTTTTCCCGATGGCCGATTCGCGCCAGGGGCGCAAGCTCTACTGGGTCGATCCCGAGTGGCGCGGCATCATCCCGCTCGACAGCTTCCACGTTCCGCGCCGCCTGCGCCGCACCGTGCGCCAGGGCCTCTACGACGTGCGCTGCGACACGGCATTCCGCGCCGTCATCACCGCCTGCGCCGAGCCCGCGCCGGGGCGCGAGGATTCGTGGATCACGGCCGAGATCGTCAACGCCTATTCCGAGATGTTCCAGCGCGGCCTCGCCCATTCCGTCGAGTGCTGGAGCGGCGGTGAGCTCGCGGGCGGGCTCTACGGCGTCTCGATTGGCGGCGCATTTTTCGGCGAGAGCATGTTCAGCCGCGCCACCGACGCCAGCAAGGTGGCGCTCGTCCATCTGATGGCGCGCCTCGTGGCCGGCGGCTATCGCCTGCTCGACACGCAGTTCATCACGGACCACCTCACGCAGTTCGGCGCGATCGAGGTGCCGCGGCGCACCTATCGGCGCATGCTGACGACGGCGCTGGGCGTGAAGGCGGATTTTCCGGTGATCTTCCCGCTGGAGCGGGTCTCCGCCTACTTACAATCCTTGACCCACACGTCGTAGACCGGGTGCTCGAGCGCTGAAATGGCGGGGTTTGACATGAACATCCACCCGCTGAACACGCGCTTCCTCTCCTTCGTGCCTGGATCCACGTTGTCGATCTCGAGGAACGCCGCGCGTTCGAGTTTCTGATCCGGCCGGCTGCGCTGGCAGCGGCGCACGGTGATCGAGAGCGATCCGAAGGTGACGGTCTGGCCGTTGTTCGCCTCGATCGTCGAGACGCGCGCGGTCACCTTGTCGAGGCCGTGCAGAATCACGCCCTTCCCTTCGACCTCGAGTTTCGGCTCCGGCGCCGGTTCTTCCTTTTTCGCGGGCTCGGGTGGTTTGCGCTGCGCCGTCGCGGGCGCGGCCAGCAGCGCCGCCGCGGCGAGGGCGGCGACGAAGGCGGCAACGGGCTTCGCGGCGAATAGCATGCGTCTCTTCCATCCGGGTCGTGGCGGGGAATTAGCCATAGATCGCGTCAAAAATGGGACGGCCACCCTACCCGATCCGCGAGACGCGCACATCGACCGTGAGCCCGAGAAAATCGGTGGTCGCGCCGGTCCAGGTGCCGGTCAGCGGCACGGCCTGGGCGGGATCGCGCGCCACCGCGACGCGGATCAGATCGCGGTTTCCGACGATCGCATTGGTGGGATCGAACTCGACCCAGCCGGCGCCCGGCAGATAGATCTGCACCCAGGCATGGGTCGCGCCGCCGCCCACGGCCGGAGCAGTCTCGAGCGGCGCCGGCGGGGCAGCATTCGACGGCGCGCCGGCCGCCGGCGGGGCGGCCGCCTCGGCCGGAGCCGCCGGGGCCGGAGCGCCACCGCCATTGCCGACGGCCGGCGCCGGCACGTCGAGCTGGGGCACGTAG
>CAZUYG010000614.1:0-3050 GCA_964624265.1 uncultured Candidatus Odyssella sp. | reverse complement strand
CGCGGCTTCGACATGGCGATCGGGGACGAGCAGGTCCGCTTCTTCTTCTACCTGCCGTTCGAGCACAGCGAAAACATCGACGACCAGCACCGCTGCGTCGAGCTCGTGCGGCGCGGCTGCACCTCCGACCCGGAAATCATGCGCTATGCGCTGCTGCATCGAGAGGTGATCGAGAAATTCGGCCGCTTTCCCCACCGCAACGCGATCCTCGGCCGCCGCAACACGCCCGAGGAAGACGAGTATCTGAAGCAGCCCGGCGCCGGCTTCTGAGCCGCGGCCGGATTCAGCGCTCCGCGCGCCCGCCGGCCGCCGGCTGCGGGTCGGGCAGCGCGAGCGGCCGGCGTTCGGCCGGGCACTGGCCGCACGCCGGCTCCTCCTCGCGCGCGAAAAATTCGTCGAGCGCCGCGTCGCTGCAGCCCGGCTCGAGCGGGCGATACGAGAGCGAAGGCGACCATTCGGGGCCAAGCCCGTAGCGCGCGTGCTGCATCGGCAGATAGGCGAGCGGCGCGCATTTGTAGATGCGCCCGTCGAGAATCTGCGGGCAGATCCGTGCCGGGCAGATCTCCCAGCTCCGGCGCGGGTTCCCGTCGGCGAACGGCTTCATCGCGGCGCCGAAGCCGTGATAGCGGCGCGTCCAGTGCCGGAACGAATCGTGCAAGCGAATGTCGGCGCCGCGTTCCTTCCAGTCTTGCGCGAGCGCGAGCATGGGCGCGATCCGCGCGCGGTAGGCGGGCGAATCGTGGTGGATCGAGATGTCGATCCAGGCCGGCGCCGCCGCCCGCATCGCCTCGGGCAGCTCCGGGTGGCGATCGAGAAAGAAACCGTTGGTCACGAGGCGGATCGCCGTGGCCGGCCATAGCCGGCGCGCGAGACGCACGAAGCCTGCGAGATCGGGGTGGATCGTGGGTTCGCCGCCGACGAGGGAGAACCGGTCGGGGCGGAGCCGTGCGGCCCACGGCGCCATCCAGGTTGCCGCCGTGGCGAGATCGACGACGCCCTTGTGGCCGTGATCGGAATAATGCGCGCAGCTCTCGCAGGCGAGATTGCAGGCATGCGCGACGTGGATCTCGAGATTGACGATGCGGCGCGGTGCACGCGGGACCGCTGGGTCGGCGCGTTCCGGCGGAGGCTGCGGTCGATCCATTGCGGGTCCGCGCCCTGGATCAAGCCGCCGGCGGCGGCGCCGTGCGCGCCGTTGCGCGCTCGCGTGCGATCGCGCACCAGTCGTCGAACAGCGGCTGCAGCACGATTTCGTCGGCATGGGATTCGTAGGCGCGCTCCACCGAGCGAAGCTGCGCCTGCCGCCACTGCTCGCCGGACCACGACTGCGCGGCGTGGATCCGTGCGGCGGCGTCCTCGACGCCGTCATAGACCGAGCCGGCGTCGCCGATGCATTGCTTCAGCGCCGGCACGTTGGGCACGAGAACATAGGCGCCGGTCGCCATGGCCTCGGCGATCGTCGCCGTGGCGCCGATGGGTTTGGGGAGCGGGTCCGCCTGGGTCGCCGAGCCGTGCACGTAGATCGCGGCTTCCTCGAACAGGGCCGCCATCGCGGCATGCTGAGCGTCGATCAACAGCTCCACCGGCGATCCGGTCTCCGCTTTGAGCGCCCGCACGGCCGCCGCGTCCTGTTCCGTGGCGGTGCCCGGCGCGGTTGCGAAGACAACGCGGTGTCCGGGCAGGCGATTGGCCAAGTGAATCATGAAGGCCGCGCCTTCCCGGGCCGGCCCCATCGAGGTGCGCAGCACGAGTT
The DNA here is from genome assembly GCA_964624265.1 of uncultured Candidatus Odyssella sp. GTDB lineage: Bacteria > Pseudomonadota > Alphaproteobacteria > Bin65 > Bin65 > SBBV01. The sequence goes on along the minus strand of CAZUYG010000614.1, from coordinate 1,297 downwards.
TCGGATTTTTGCGCGCGGAAGGACGGAAGAGCGCCGTATCGAAAATGGCTTCCGTGGTCCTGATCCGGTCGTCCCGCGGCGCATCGGCGGCGATGCCGGGGAGCACATAGGCCCGCCGCAGATTCGGAATCTCGAGGGCATTGCGCACCAGGTCCGGGCTCTGATCGAAGCTTTGGCCGCGGACTGTGACCGCGACGCCCGCGGCCGCGAGCGCGGCGCGGTGCTCATCGGCGACGGCGAATCCGAGCACGTGCACCACGTCTGGGTTCACGGCGCGAATCGCATCGGCGAGCGTGCCGCGATGATCGGCCACGTCGTGCGGAAAGGCCGAACCCCCGCTTCCGGGCGCATGGAGATCGACGGCGGCGCCGAGTCGCCGCATGCAGGCGATCTCGGCGCGGAGGTCGCTCCCCTCGATCCGCGACAACGGCGGCGCGGCGGTCAGCACGCGCGGCGCAACGGCCGGGCGCGGCCACCATTTGCGGCGCAGCCGCAACGCGTTCGGCCCGAGCGCCACTTTGGTCGAAATGCGCTCCACGCCCGCGGCGCGGTAGCGGCCGCCGACGGCCGGAATCCGCGCCGGCGGCCGATGCGCCGTGTAGCGCAGCAAGAGGTCCCAATCGACCGCGCGCTGAAGGTCTTCGTCGAATCCGCCGAGGCGCTCGTACAGCCGCCGCCGGTGAACGAGCACATTGAGATCGACGATGTTGTGGCGGAGCAGCCATGGCCGGTCGAAAGCCGGCAACGCGAAGTCGATGCGCCCATCGGGCCACTCGTAGGCGATGCCGGCGTAGCCCACGTCGAGCTCCGGATCGCCCCGGAAGGCCTGGGCGGCCGCAGCGAGCATGTGCGGATACCAGTAATTGTCGCTGTCGAGATAGGCGACGAGTACGCCGCGCGCGTGCCGGAGGGCCAGGTTGTGCGCGGCCGAAACGCCGGCGTGCTCCTGCCGGAATGCGCGTATGCGCGGATCGCTGCGGAACGGCGCGAGCGCCGCCGGTAGCGCGTCGGTGCTGCCGTCGTCCACGATCAGCAGCTCCCAGGCAGGGAAGGTTTGCGCCAAGACGCTTCGGATCGCGCGGCCGATATCGTCGGCCCGGTTCCAGACCGGCATTACGACGCTGACTTCCGGCTCCGCCCAGGCGGCGCCGGGATCGGGCCGCGCGGCGGCGAGAACCCCGTGCATCAAGGAGTCGAGTTCCCCGATCAGCAGCCGGTCGTACTCGATGCGCCGCCGCTGCATGGCCGCGATTTCGTTGCGCAGCCGGATGATCTCCGCGTCCGCTTCGGCGTATCT
>CAZUYG010000613.1:0-3056 GCA_964624265.1 uncultured Candidatus Odyssella sp. | reverse complement strand
AAGGTCTTGACTTAGAGCACGCTAAGTTTGCTATACTCTCCCTATGTTCATCAAATTGAAGGAGAAACAAAATGCAATACACAAACTTAGGGAGAACTGGCTTGAAGGTCAGTCGGCTCTGTTTAGGCACGATGAATTTTGGCTGGCAAACGAATGAAACTGACAGCCTTTCCATTATGGACAGGGCTTTTGAATGGGGGCTTAACTTCTGGGACACAGCCGATATCTACGCAAGCGGGAAGAGCGAGGAGATTATCGGTCAATGGTTTAAACAGGGGAACGACCACCGCGAGAAGATCGTGCTGGCGACCAAGCTTTATATTCCGATGGCTGAGTGGCCCAATTTCGGTGGATTATCCGCTTTGAATATTCGCCGCGCATGTGAAGCAAGTCTGCGCCGTTTGAGGACCGATTATATTGACCTCTATCAGTTCCATCACATTGACCGCTCTGTCCCGTGGGATGAGATCTGGGAAGCGATGGAACGGTTAGTTGCAGAGGGCAAGATCATTTACGCGGGGAGCAGCAATTTCGCAGGTTGGCATATCGCCAAAGCCAATGAAGCGGCACGACGCCGGAATTTCCTGGGACTCGTCTCCGAACAGAGTATTTATAACTTGATGGAGCGTACGATTGAGTTGGAAGTGCTCCCTGCAAGTCTGGATTATGGACTTGGACTACTCCCCTGGAGCCCACTGGCGGGAGGTCTGCTCGCTGGAGCTTTGCAAAAGTCAGCGCAGGGACGCCGATCGGACGATAGCGCAATGTTGGGGCATAGCGCCCGAGAGCGCGTTATTGCCGATAACCGCACCCGTTTACAGCAATATGAAGATTTCTGCGATGAATTAGGCGAGAAGCCCGCGGATGTAGCGCTAGCCTGGCTGTTGGCACAACCTGGTGTGACCGCGCCGGTAGTCGGCCCACGGACGCCCGGGCTCGCCGGCGCTGCGTCTGCAGCGTCGCCGCGCGCCGCGGCGTGACGGGCCGCTCGAGCAGCGCCGCGATGCCGGAGAGATCGAGCAGCAGCGCGCGCCACCGATAGCCGGGCAGCTCGCGCCACAGCGCCACGCGCGCGTCGAGGCCGATGCGCAGGCGCCCCAGCCGGTCGACGACGGCGAGCCCGCCTTGCGCCGCGCCGCGGCCGAGGCCGAACAGCGAGAGCGCGTCGGGGTGGCGCGCGAGATCGCGCCACAGCACGTCGCGCCGCCGCGGATGCAGCGCGCTCCGGTAGCGCCGGGCGCGCGCTGCCTGATCGGGCGCGGCGCCGTCGTAAAACACGGCGAGCGTCGTCGGCGGATAGCCGCGCACGATGTCGGACACGAAGCGGGTCATGGAACGCCTCCGGGCAAAGGAGAAGACGAAGGACTCAGTGATTTCAGAAATGACTGAAACCGCCGGGCAAAAAATTTTCCGCGGCCGCGGACGGCGGAGCGGCAGTGCCGGGCGGCGCGGGGCCGCGGGGGCAGGGCGGCGCGCCATCAGCGTTCTCCCGATCCGCGGGCCTTGCCGGCGCGCGTCTTCGGCACGAAACGGGCGACCCGGCCGCCCATTTTCAGGAGGCCGACCAGCACCGGCTTCGGCAGGCCCTTCACCTGGTCGTACCAGAGCGAAAGCGTCTCCAGGAATTCGAGCAGCCCCTCGATGCGCTGGCGCGTCTCGGCCGCGGTCTGCCCATCGGAGGCGGCCTCCATCGCGCAGGCGCGCAGGATGCTGAGCGTGGGATCGATCTCGCGCTTCTTCCGCTCCTCGACGATGCGCGTCAGGATCTCCCAATTGTCGCGCAGCGCCTCGAAATGGTCGCGCCGGTCGCCCTTCACCGGCGTCCGCCGCACGAGGCCCCAGGCCAGCAGCTCCTTGAGGCTCATGCTGACGTTGGAGCGCGCGATCGCGAGCGTGTCGGCGATCTCTTCGGCGGTGATCGGCTTCGGCGCGAGATAGAGGAGGGCGTGGATCTGCGCCACCGAGCGGTTCACGCCCCAGCGGGCGCCCATCTCGCCCCAGTGGAGGACGTAACGCTCCATCGCCGGCGTCAGCCGCATCGCGGAAATCCCTTAACGGATTTCAGTAATTTCTGAAATCTTCGTCAGAGGCGCGGCCGGAGTCAAGCGGCGGTTCAGCGCAGGGCCAGGTGCCAGGCAGCGCCGAGCGCCGCGGCTGCGGCCAGGGTCGGGATCATCCCGGCCTTGAACCGCAGCATCGCCGCGAGCGCCGCGGCGGCCAAAGCCAGCGAGGCCCCGTCGAGGCTGGCAAGCTCGGGCACGTAGAGGCGCAGGCCGTGCCAATGCAGCGTGTCCACCTTCGCGAACACGACGTTGAGCGCGAACCACACCGTGAGGTTCAGCACGACGCCGACCACGGCGGCGGTGATGCCGGAGAGCGCCGCGGAGAAGCCCTGCATGCCGCGCGTGCGCTCGACATAGGGCGCGCCCGCGAAGATCCAGAGGAACGACGGCGTGAAGGTCACCCACACGGTCAGCAGCGCGCCGAGCGTGCCGGCAAAATACGGATTGAGGCCGCCCGCGTGCCGGAAACCGGCGAGGTAGCCGACATATTCCAGCACCAGGATCAGCGGGCCCGGCGTCGTTTCGGCGAGGCCCAGGCCGTCGAGCATTTCGCCCGGGCTCAGCCAGCCATAGGTCGTCACCGCCTCCTGCGCGACATAGGCGAGCACCGCATAGGCGCCGCCGAACGTGACGATCGCCATCGTTCCGAAGAACTTGCCGATCTCGGTGAACGGATGCCCCCAGCCGAGCGCCAGCCAGAGGGCGGCCACCGGCGCGAGCCAGATGAACAGCCACAGCGCGACCGTGCCGGCCGTCGAAGCGGCCGTGACCGGCGCGCGGGCGTCGAGCGCGGCCTCCGCGGCGCGCGGCGCTTCCGCGGCACCGGCGCCGTGCGGCTTCACGACGATGAAGCGGTCTGGCCGCCAGCGTCCGCCGAGGTAGCCGATGATGCCGGCGGCGACGACGATGACCGGAAACGGAATGTCGAGAAAGAAGATGCAGACGAACGCAGCACCCGCGAGCGCATACATCCACGAGTTCTTGAGCGCGCGC
>CAZUYG010000612.1:0-3061 GCA_964624265.1 uncultured Candidatus Odyssella sp. | reverse complement strand
CCTCGGCCGGCGGCAACGCGCCGGCGCGCACGTTCACCTGCACGGAGGGGAAGAGCAGGCGCGGCACGGCCAGCTTGGCGTCGCGCTCCTTGCGCATGGCCACGAACGCCTGCTCGGAGATTCCGTCGCGCACGTGGATGTTGTCGCGCCGCTCGTCGGCCACGGTCGTTTCCCACGCATAGCGGTCGCGCTTCGGCGCCTTGTAGTCGTGGCAGAGGAACAGGCGCGTCTCGCCGGGCAGGTCGAGGATGCGGCGGATCGAGCGATAGAGCGTCGCCGCGTCGCCGCCCGGGAAATCGGCGCGCGCGGTGCCGTAGTCGGGCATGAACATCGTGTCGCCGACGAACGCCGCGTCGCCGATCACATAGGTGATGCAGGCCGGCGTGTGGCCCGGCGTGTGCAGCACGCGCGCCTCGAGCGCGCCGATGCGGAACATGTCGCCGTCGCGGAACAGGCGGTCGAACTGGCTGCCGTCGGTGGCGAAGCCGGGCTCGAGATTGAACAGGCGCGCGAAGCCCTGCTGCACGCGGCCGATCTCGGCGCCGATCGCGACCTTGGCGCCGAGCTTCTGGCGCAGATAGTCGGCGGCGCTCAGGTGATCGGCGTGCGCGTGGGTCTCGAGGATCCATTCCACCTTGAGGCCGCGCTCCTGCACGTAGGCGATCAGCGCGTCGGCCGATTTCGTCGCCGTGCGGCCCGAGGCGGGGTCGAAATCGAGAACCGGATCGACGATCGCGGCCTCCGCGCCGGCCGGATCGCGCACGATGTGCGTGGCCGTGAACGTGGCCTCGTCGAAAAACGTGGCGACGGCGGGGCGCGCCGCCTGCTCTGGGCTTGCCTGCGCCTGTCGTGCGGCGGATTTGCTCATGGCTCGGCTCCTTCCGGCTTCCGGCTTGACAACGTATTCCTGCCGGATAGATTAGCAATATCTAATTTACTGGTATCGAATATGTCGCAGATGGACCTGGCCGCGATGGAGCGGGCCGCCGGCAAGGCGGCGGGCCTCATGCGCGCGCTCGCCAACGAGCACCGGCTGATGATCCTGTGCCAGCTCGCCGACGGCGAACGCGGCGTGGGCGAGCTGGTGCAGGCGGTGGGCCTGTCGCAATCCGCGGTCTCGCAGCATCTGGCACGGCTGCGCGCCGAAGGCATCGTGGCCACGCGCCGCGCCGCGCAGGCGATCTACTACTCGCTCGCCTCCGAAGAAGTCCGCCGCGTCATCGACACGCTCTATTCCGTCTACTGCGCGGCGCCCGCGCGGTGCCGCTCCACGTCCAACCCCAGCCGAAGGAAAACCGCATGACCGTCCGCACCGAACTCAAGCCGCTCACGCCGGCCGAAGCCAAGGCCCTCGTCGATTCGGGCAAGGCGATTCTCGTCGATATCCGCGAAACCCACGAGCATGCGCGCGAAAACATCGCCGGCGCCAGGCTCGCGCCGCTCTCGCGCATCGGCGCGGGCGAGGCCGAGGCGGCCGCCAAAGGCAAGCTCGTGATCTTCCACTGCCAGTCCGGCATGCGCACCGCCACCAATGCCGGCCGTCTCGCCGGCACCTGCAAGGGCGAAGCCTATGTGCTGGCCGGCGGCCTCAACGCGTGGAAGGAAGCGGGCCTGCCGCTGAAATAGCGGCGGCGCGCCGCCCGGGGGCGAGGGGGGATGCGGCGATGATCGAGCGTGTTCTGCCGGCATGGCGGCATCTCCGCCGCTACAGCCGCGCCGATTTCGGCGGCGACGCGATCGCCGGCCTCGTCGTCGCGATCATGGTCGTGCCGCAGGGCATGGCCTACGCCACGCTGGCCGGCCTGCCGCCGGAAATCGGCCTTTACGCCAGCATCGCGCCGCTCGTCGCCTATGCGCTGTTCGGCACCAGCCGCGCGCTGGCGGTGGGCCCCGTCGCCGTGCTCTCGCTGATGACGGCCACGAGCCTCGCCGGCCTCGTCGAACCGGGCACCGCGGCCTATGCCGAAGCGGCGGTGATCCTGGCGCTGCTCGGCGGCGCGATGCTGCTGGCGCTCGGCCTGCTCAGGCTCGGCTTTCTCGTCAATTTCCTCAGCCATTCGGTGCTGTCGGGATTCATCAGCGCGTCGGCGATCCTGATCGCGCTGGGGCAGGTGAAAACCCTGCTCGGCATCGACATGCCGCGCGTGTCGTCCTTCGCCGACACCGCGATCCAGCTCGCGCGCAACGCCGGCAGCCTCAATCCGGTCACGGCCGCGATCGGCCTGGCCGCGGCGGCGCTGCTGTTCTACATCCGCAAGCCGCTCGCGCGCCGGCTCAAGGCGCGCGGCGTCCGGCCGGGCATCGCCGAACCGCTCACCAAGATGGGCCCGCTGCTCGCGGTGGCGCTCGGCATCGCCGCCGTCGTCGCGCTCGAGCTCGCGCGCGGCGCCGGCGTGAAAGTCGTGGGCGACATCCCGGTCGGCCTGCCGCCGCTGGCGTTTCCGCGCTTCGACGCCGATCTGTGGCAGGCGCTGGCCGGCGGCGCGGCGCTGATCGCGCTGGTCGGCTACGTCGAAAGCGTCTCGGTCGCCAAGACGCTGGCCAGCAAGCGGCGCGAACGCGTCGATCCGGATCAGGAGCTGATCGGCCTCGGCGCGGCGAATCTCGCGGCCGGCGTCACCGGCGGATATCCGGTCACCGGCGGCTTCGCGCGCTCGGTCGTCAATTTCGCCGCCGGCGCGCGCACGCCGTTCGCGGCCGTCATCACCGCCGTGCTCACCGCGCTCACGGTCGCCACCGTCGCCGCCGCGTTCCGCTACCTTCCCCACGCGGTGCTCGCCGCCGTCATCGTCGTGGCCGTGCTGCCGCTGGTCGATGTCGCGGCGCTCACGCGCGCGTGGCGCTACGACCGGGCCGACGCGCTCACGCTCGCCGCCACCTTCGTGAGCGTGCTCGCGATCGGCATCGAGCTCGGCATCGCGGTCGGTGCGGCCCTCTCGCTCGCGATCCACCTTTACCGCACCAGCCGGCCGCACATCGCCGTGGTCGGCCGCGTCGGCACCAGCGAGCATTTCCGCAACGTCGAGCGCCACAAGGTCGAAACGCTGCCGCAGGTGCTCGC
>CAZUYG010000611.1:0-3061 GCA_964624265.1 uncultured Candidatus Odyssella sp. | reverse complement strand
GCTTTAGAGCCGCATGTTCGCTGGGCACTGCTCCCAGTAGGCGTCCTTGTGCTTTTCGAGGATGACGCCGCGCGTGACGATGGCGGGCTTGCCGTCGGCGCCCTTCACCACTTCGCGCAGGTAGAAATTCTGGATCGGCACGCCGTTGACGTTGTAGGCGTACGGACCACGCGTCGACTCGTAGGGCGTGTGGCGCAGCGCCTTGGCCAGCGCCATCGGGTCGTCGATCTTGCCCTTGAGCGCCTTCACCGCCGTATCGATCAGGATCGCCGCATCATAGGCCTGCGCCGCGAATTCCGACGGCTGCCCGTTGTATTTCGCGACGTAGTCCTTGACGAACTTCTGGTTCGCCGGAAACGGCAGGTCGGTGCCCCAGTGCGAGGAGTGGTAGGAGCCAACCGCCGCGTCGCCGATGGCGGGCAAGGTGGCATTGTCGACCGAGAACACCGTGTAGAGCTTGATGTCCTTCGACATGCCCGAGGCGCCCCACTGCTTCATGAAGGCGATCGCCATCGCGCCGGGCATGAACGTGAACACCGCCGCCGGCTTTTCGGCGCGCAGCCGCGAGAAGTTGGCCTGGAAGTCGCTCTCGCCGAGCTTCACGAGATCCTGACCGACCACCTTCGGCCCCTTGAGGCTGCGCATCACGCCGGAAATCATGTCCTTTCCGGCCTGATAGTTGGGCGCGATCATGTAGATCGAGGCGAGCTTGTCGTCGCTCATGCGCTTGCCCAGCGCCTCGGAGTTCTGGTCGTTGTTCCACGACGTCGAGATGAACAGCGGATTGCAGGCCGCGCCGGCGACCGGCGAGGCGCCGGCATTCGTCGTCAGAAGAATCGTCTTCTGCTCGAAGGCCGGCTTCGTCACCGCCATCAGGATGTTGGACCAGATGATGCCGGCGAGAATCTGCACCTTGTCCTGCTTCAGCAGCTTCTCGGCTTCCTTGACGCCGATATCGACCTTCTGCTGATCGTCGGCATAGAAAATCTTCGTCGGCACGCCGCCGATCTTGTCGCCGTCCTTGGCCCAGCCGAGATGGGCGAGCCCGAGCTTCCAGCCATTGTCCTGGTGCTTGCCGAGAACGGCGCCGCCGCCGCTGTAGGTGTTCATGAAACCGATGCGCAATTCCTGCGCCGAGGCGGGCGCGGCCAGCGCCACGGCCGCCGCGAGCGCGGCGGCGCTGTAGAGAGTAGCCTTTTTCATGCGTCTTTCTCCCAGAGTGATGCGTGAACGTCGTTCTTGGCGTCTTCGCCGGGTTGGCTCCGGTCTCGGTATTGCGTGGAGCGGCGCTATTCCGCCGCGATGGCCGGAGTGTCGTTCTGGAGCATCCGCTCGATCGCGCGGCGCGCGTGAATGCGCATCGCATCGTGCTTCACGTCGACGAGCGGGCGATCCGGATCTTCCGACAGGCGCGCCTGCTGGCCTTCGAGATAGGCGAGATCCTCCGTGAACGTGTAGGCGATTTCCTTGTAGAGGAGCTCGGTCGCCGCCGGATCGTTCTGCTGATAGCCGTTCGCCGGCGTCCAGAAATAATAGCACTCGGTCTCGCTCACCGGCGTGGCACCGTGGTAGAGGCGCAGCGAAAAGCCGCCCTCCTGATCGCGATTCTGCTGCGCGCCGCGCCCGACCTCGAGCGCGCCCGACCACTGGATGACGCTGCCCGGCGCCACGTATTCGAATTCCTGCCAGCGGTCCACCTTCACGTCGGCGCTCCAGCCGGCGGCCTTCACGTAGGTGGGCGGCGGCGTGTGCCCGAGCATCCAGCGCATGTAATGCACGCCGTTCTCGGTGCGCTTGATTTCCACGTTCGCGTTGACCTGCTCCATCCGGCCGCCGCCGCCGATCGTCTTGCGGTGGATGAACGGAATGTGCGTGAGGTCCATGAGGTTGTCGATCAAGAGCATGTAGTTGCACTTGACCGGATACATGCCGTGCTTGTGCGGCCACTTCGCGTGATCGTCGTTCCACGGATAGTCGAGGATCAGTGCGGGATCGGCCCGGTCGGGCTCGCCCATCCACACCCAGACGAATTCCTGCTTCTCGACGGTGGGATACGCCTTGACGCGCGCCTGCGGCGGAATCGAGTCCTGGCCCGGAATCCACACGCATTTTCCGTCGCCGCCGAAGATCATGCCGTGGTAGCCGCACTGGAGGCCGTTCTCCAGCACGGTGCCCATCGACAGCGGCGCGGCGCGGTGGCAGCAGCGGTCTTCGAGCACGGCGGCCTTGCCGTCGGGACCGCGGAAGACGACCACCTTCTCGTTCATGATCGTGCGCGCCAGCGGCTTCTCGCCGAGCTCGCTGTTCCACGCGGCTTGATACCACGCATTGCGCGGCCAAGGCTGTGCAGCCTCGTTTCTCATGGCCTCCTCCCGATCGCGCGATAGACTAACTGGTTCTTATCCAAGTTAAAATGCCGCTCATTCATTGAGATGTCAATGAACCGCGGGCCGGGCGTCAGACCGCCATGGCCGCCGGCTGCCGCGTCGCGTCGTGGCTGAACAGCCACTCGTAGCGCTCGGCGATGCGGTCCGGATGCCAGTTCTCGGCAACGAAGCGCTGCGCGGCCTCGCGGCCGGCGAGCATCGGGCTGTGAAAGAGCTGCGTATTGGCCGCGGACCCGCGCACCGTGCGCGCGGTTCGCTCGCGCCGCGCATTCTCGTAGGCGGCGAGCGCCGCTGGCACGTCGGCGCCCGCCGCGAGGCAGGCGGCGAGCACGTAGCCGTCTTCGATCGCCATCACGGCGCCCTGCGCCAGGAACGGCAGCATCGGATGGCACGCGTCGCCGAGCAGGCCGACGCGGCCCGCGCACCAGCGCGCCATCGGCTCGCGGCCCATCAGCGCCCATTTGTAGGGCGTTTCGATGTTGCGGATCATGGTTTGGATGTCGTCGTGCCAGCCCTCGAAATCGGCGAGGCACTCCTCGACCGTGCCGGCGGCCGTCCACGATTCCACGGTCCAGTCCGACCGCTCGCGCACGCCGACGAAGTTCAGGATCTCGCCGCGCCGCACGAAGTAGTGGACGATGTGGCCGCCGGGCCCGACCCAGTTCGTGCCGGCC
>CAZUYG010000610.1:0-3066 GCA_964624265.1 uncultured Candidatus Odyssella sp. | reverse complement strand
GTTCTTCAAATCGTTCCAGCCCGCGATCTCGTGAACGGCCTCGTAGGCGATGAGCTTCTCGAGAAGGCTGGCCGGCGAATCCCAGGTGATGCGGCGCAGTTCGAGGAAGCCCACATCGAACCAGCCGCGCAGCAGACCGGTGAGGTCGTCGAGCAGCGGCGCAAAGACGGCATCGCGCTCGGCCAGCGACATGATCGTGGCGCGGAGGTCGACGAGGAATTTCACGCCCTGCGGCAGCGCATTGAAGCGCGTCAGCAGCTTGAGGCGCGGCGATTCCATCGCCGCCGCGAGCGACGCCGAGGCCCGCCGCCGCTCGGCCGCATTGGCCGCCGCGCGCACCGCTTCCACGGCGGCGAGGATCGGCTCGGGCGGCGGGTCGAATTTCTCGGCCAGCACGCGCAGAAACGCTTCGCGTTCGGGCGGCGCGAGGCCGAGATATTCGTGTCCCAGCGCCGCCGTGCGCGCGCGCGCCGCCACTTCGCCGCCCGGTCCGTCGAGCGCTTCCTGCATCCGTTCGCGCAGGCGCTGCTTGAGCCGGTCCTCCGGCGCAGGCACCTCGCCCGCGATCGAGCGCCACGCCGAACTCAGCCGGCCGAGCGCGCGGTCGACGAACGTCGCCGTGTCGGGTGGGCGCGGCAGCGCCGGGCTCTTCGCGTCGGTCACAGGATCGACCTCAACGCATCGAGCGTGCGGCCGGGCTGCTCGGTCATCATCATGTGCCCAGCCTGCTCGATGACGATGGTTTGCGATTCCGGAATCCGGGCAAGCGGCGCCGCGGCCTTGGCGGGCGACATGCGGTCGTGGCTACCCAGCACCAGCACGGTCGGCACGTTCACCTTCTGCACGGCGGCGGCCGAACCTTTGTAGCGGTCGCACGCGCGCAAATCGATTCCCACGACGCCTTTTCGTCCGTGCTCGAGCAGGCGCAGCGTGCCCCCGGTCACCCAGGTCCCGGGCGCTTCGGCGCCGCCGACCTGCGCGCGGCGGCCAACGCCCCAGGCCGTGATCATTTCGTAGGCGACGTGCTCGCCGGCAAGCCCGGCGCTGAGCAGCTTCTCGCTGACCGGCATCTCCGCCGCGCAGCCGCAGAGCCCGAGCGCGCGAATCCGCTCGGGACGTCGCGCCGCCGCTTCGAGCGCGATCAGCGCCCCCATGGAATGTCCCACGAGCGCCGCATTCTTGGCGCCGGCCGCGTCGAGCAGCGCGAACACCCATTCGGCAAGCGCTTCGATGCTGTCGAGCGCGGGGCCTTCGGAACGGCCATGGCCCGGCGCATCGACCGCGAGCACCGCGCGCCCGTGCCATGCGAACCACCGCGTCTGCAGCGCCCACACCGTGTGATCCATGCCGGCTCCGTGAATGAACACGATCGCCGGCAGCGCCGGATCGAACGGCTTGCCGCCGGTCGCCGCATAGACCTTCTTTCCTTCGACGCGCAGTTCCATGGCTGGCCTACTCCGCCGCCATGCGGCGCGGCTGCGAGGCGCGCAGCGCCCGCGACAGATCCTCGACGAGGTCCTCGGGATCTTCGAGGCCGACCGAGAGCCGCACCAGCTCTTCGCCGATGCCCGCGGCCTTGAGCGCCGCCGCGTCCATTTGCTGGTGCGTGGTGCTGGCCGGATGGATGACCAGAGATTTCGCGTCGCCGACATTGGCGAGGTGCGAGAAGAGCTGGAGCGCTTCGATGAAGCGCCGTCCGGCCTCGCGCCCGCCCCTGATGCCGAAGCTGAAGATCGAGCCCGAGCCGTTCGGCAGTAGCGTCTTTGCGCGCGCGTGATCGGGATGCGTGGGCAGATCGGGGTGGCTCACCCATTCGACCGCGGGATTCCCGGCGAGGAATTCCGCGATGCGCCGCGCGGTCGCGACATGGCGCGGCACGCGCAGATGCAGCGTCTCGATGCCCTGGAGAATGTAGAATGCGGTCTGCGGCGACATGGTCGCGCCGAAATCGCGCAATCCCTCGGCGCGCGCGCGCATGATGAACGCGGCCGGGCCGAACTCCTCCGCAAAGTCGAGGCCGTGATAGCCGGCATAAGGCTCGGTGAGCGTCGGAAACCGGCCCGAAGCTTCCCAGTCGAACTTGCCGGAGTCCACGAGCGCGCCGGCGATCGCGATGCCGTGGCCACCCAAAAATTTCGTCGCCGAGTGCATGACGAGATCGGCGCCGTGCTCGAACGGCCGGCAGAGATAGGGCGTCGCGAAGGTATTGTCGATCATCAGCGGCACGCCATTCTCGTGCGCGATCTCCGCGACCGCCGGCAGGTCCATGATCTCGAGGCCGGGATTGCCGAGCGTCTCGCCGAAGATCAGGCGGGTTTCGGGCCGCATCGCGCGGCGGAAGGCGGCCGTATCGCGCGGATTGACGAACGTCGTCGTGATGCCGAAGCGCGGCAATGTGTGCGTGAACATGTTGTGGCTGCCGCCATAGATCGAAGCGGAGGAAACGATGTGCGCGCCCTGCCCCATCAGCGTGGCAATGCCGAGGAACAGCGCGGCCTGGCCGCTGGCCGTCGCGACGCAGCCGACGCCGCCTTCGAGCGCGGCGATGCGCTCTTCGAGCACCGCCACGGTCGGGTTCGAGATGCGCGAATAGATGTGGCCCGCGCGTTCGAGGTTGAACAGCGCGGCCGCGTGATCGGTGTCGCGAAAGACGTAGGAGGTCGTCTGGTAGATCGGCACCGCGCGGGCGCCGAACTGCGGGTCGGGATGCTGGCCGGCGTGCAGCGAGAGCGTGTCGAACTTCGCGAATTCGGCCATGGCGGCCTCCCCGGCCGCGGGGATCGCGGCATGCGGGCGGAGAGTGGCCGCCGCGCTCGCCGCCGGTCAAGCGCCGCGACGCCGCTTGACCGAACAGGGCCGCGATGCGACGATTCATTCGTTAAGCAACGCTGCGGAGGTTTCGCCATGCGTCTCCGGATCGCGCTTGCCGCCCTTGCCCTCGCCGCCGCCCCGAGCGCGCAGGCGTCGCCGCAAATTCTCGCCCTCCTTTCGACCGACGGCACGGTGCCGCTCCACTGCCAGGGCGCCGTGTGCTCGGCCGAACTCAGCGCCTTCTGCCTCGAACGG
>CAZUYG010000609.1:0-3071 GCA_964624265.1 uncultured Candidatus Odyssella sp. | reverse complement strand
GGACTCCTTGGCGGGATCGGGCACCGTCGCCGTGATCGGCGCGACGTCCTGCGGCGAGGTCCCCCAGGTCACGTGCGGCACGATCGACGCGGCGTCGATCTCGACGACCTTGTCGTAGGCCGCGCCGGGATCGCTCGGCAGCGTCCGCCACCACGCGAGCGCCGCCTCCCACTGCGCGCCCTTCGGCGCGTGCGGGCGGCCCTTTACGTAGGCGAAGGTCGTCTCGTCGGGCGCGATCAGGCCGGCGCGCGCGCCGCCCTCGATCGACATGTTGCACACCGTCATCCGGCCTTCCATCGACAGGCCGCGGATCGTGTCGCCGGCGTATTCGATGACCGAGCCGGTGCCGCCGGCCGTGCCGATCTTGCCGATGATCGCGAGGATGATGTCTTTCGCGCCGACGCCGTTCGGCAGCGTGCCGCTGACTTCGACCAGCATGTTCTTGGCCGGCTTCTGCAGCAGCGTCTGCGTGGCGAGCACGTGCTCGACCTCGGAGGTGCCGATGCCGAAGGCGAGCGAGCCGAACGCCCCGTGCGTCGAGGTGTGCGAGTCGCCGCACACGATCGTGAGGCCCGGCAAGGTGAAGCCCTGCTCGGGGCCGATGATGTGAACGATGCCCTGGCGGATATCGTCCATGTCGTAGAGCGGGATGCCGAATTCGCGGCAATTGTTGCGCAGCGTATCGACCTGCAGGCGCGATTCCGCGTCCTCGATGCCCTTGGCGCGGTCGGTGGTCGGGACGTTGTGGTCGGCCACCGCGAGCGTGAGATCGGGGCGCCGCACCTTGCGCTGGTTCGTGCGGAGGCCCTCGAACGCGGGCGCGCTCGTGACCTCGTGCGTGAGATGGCGGTCGATGTAGAGCAGGCAGGTGCCGTCGTCCTGGCGGTTGACGACGTGGCTATCCCAGATCTTGTCGAACAACGTGCGCGGCTTGGCGGTCATGCTGTGCCTGTCTCTTCGTGATGCGTCATTCCGGCCGGAGCGGCCGCGCCTTTCGGGCGGCCGCGGCGCGGAGGAAGCGTGGCCCTGCTGCCGAGAGGTCCTTCGACTTCGCATCGCCGCCCGATGGGCGGCGACGCTCCGCTCAGGAAGACGCCTTGAACATGGGTTGCGGCGGCACGTCTCGGCAGTGCCGGACCGCGCAACGCCCCCTACTTCTGCGCGCCGGCGGCGGTCTCTTCCTCGCGGCGCTGGCCCAGGCCGAGCTCCGTGATGCGCGCGGCGCGGCCGGTGCGGCCCCGAAGGTAGTAAAGCTTCGCGCGGCGCACGCGCCCGCGGCGAACCACCTCGATGCTGTCGAGATTCGGCGAGAACAGCGGGAACACGCGCTCGACGCCCTCGCCGTACGAGATCTTCCGCACGGTGAACGACGAATTGAGGCCCGAATTCTTGCGCCCGATGCAGACGCCTTCGAAGGCCTGCACGCGCTCTTTGCTGCCTTCGATGATCTTCACGTTGACGCGGAGCGAATCGCCCGGCCCGAAGTCGGGGATCTTCTTGCCCTCGGTCAGCTTCTTCTGCTGCTCGATCTCGTACTGCCGGATAATGCTGCTCATCGCTCCGTTCCTTTCTTCGTCCGTTGCGCCGCGTAGCGGGCCCAGAGATCGGGCCGGCGCTCGCGGGTGATGTTCTCGGCCTGCGCGAGGCGCCAGGCCCTGATCTTCTCGTGATGACCCGAGGCCAGGACCTCGGGCACCGCGCGTCCGCACCAAACCTGCGGCCGCGTGTAGTGCGGGTATTCCAGCAATCCCTGGGCGAAGCTTTCCTCGTCCAGAGACGCCGCGGTGCCCACCACCCCCGGCAGCAGGCGCACGCAAGCGTCGATCACCGCCATGGCCGCGATTTCTCCGCCCGAGAGCACGAAATCGCCGAGGCTCGCTTCCTCGAGCCCCCGCGCTTCGATCACACGGGCATCGATCCCCTCGTAGCGCCCGCACAGGAGCGCCACGCCCGGCCCTTCGGCGAGAGCGCGGACCCGGGCCTGGTCGAGCAGCCTGCCGCGCGGGGTCAGAAACACCTTCGGACGCTCGTCTGCCGGAAGCGAGGCGAGCGCGGCGTCGACCACATCGGGGCGCATGACCATGCCGGGACCGCCGCCGAACGGCGAGTCGTCCACGGTGGCGTGTTTATCGCGTGCGAAGGCCCGAATGTCCACCGTTTCCAAGGCCCAATGCCGGCTTGCCAGCGCCTTGCCGGCGATCGAATGGCCGAGCGGGCCCGGGAACATTTCGGGAAAAAGCGTGACGACGGTGGCCGTCCACGCGCCCGCTGGCGGCGGATTCGCGGCGCTCACGGCCCTTCTCCCTTGAAGCGGCGCGCCTGGCCGGCCTGGAACTTCCATTCCGGCGTTTGCGGGTCGCCCGCCGCGGCATCGTACCACACCCCGCCGGCCGGGTTCCTGAGCACGTGGATGCTCTGTGCCGGCATGAAGCCTTGGGCGAGCAGCATCACGCGCCGCCCGTTGGGGTCCTCGGCTGCATCGACGACGATGACCGCATGCCCCGGAAAGCCGCCCTGGACGAACACGTCGCCGGGCTCGACCGGACGGGGGCCGACCGGAACCATCTCGCGCTCCAGCGACTTGCTGCCCGCATAGATGAAGATGCGATCGAGATAGGCCGCGAATTGCGCGCGATTTTCGCCCCGCGCGCCGCTGCGCTGCCACGAGACGCGGTTGGCGGCGACCACCGGACGCCAGCCCTGGGCCCAGCGCGCGAACGAGACGCGGTCGCCGCTGGTGAAGTCGAACGCGATCTTCGCGCGCTCGGCCGCGCCGCCGGCATAGAGATATTCGGCGCGCAGGCGGATCACCGCGTCGGCGCATTGCTGGAGATCGCGCTTGCCGACGTCGATGTCGATGACGGCGGCGTGCAGCGTCTGGTTCGGCTTGGGCCTGCCGTCGAACAGCAGCACCGGCGCGCCCGCGGGCTTCAGCGGCAGATGGCGCAGCCACTCCGCGAAACTGCCGGGCGCGACGGCAACGCGCCGGTAGCCCTGCGGCGGCGCGATGCGGCCGGCGATCGTTTCGGCGCCGGGCGCGTGCGCCCAGCTATAGCCCCGCCCCGCTTCCG
>CAZUYG010000608.1:0-3072 GCA_964624265.1 uncultured Candidatus Odyssella sp. | reverse complement strand
GCGGCCTATTCCGTTCAGCGGACTGGGCAGGTGCGCGGTGAACAACGGAAACATCGCCATCGCGACGATGATGAGCGTCATCGTCCAGCCGCTGGTGCGGCGCACCGCTTCCACGATTAGAAGCCACGCGGCGCCGGCCGCAAAGACTCCGAACGGCGGCGCGCCGGTTTCCCAGCTCGAATCGAGAATGCGCCTCGCCTGCCATGCGAACCAGAGCAACGCCGCGAAAGCGGCCGCCGCGAGCAGCCAGTCGTACCACGGCGTGCCCCGGGGGCTGGCGAACCTGCCGGCCGGATAGGCGATAAACACCAGCGGCAGCAGAAACGCGGCAAGAAGGTAGAGATAGCGGCTTTCGATGAGAACGATGCCGGCGAAGAAATCGAAGCCGAGCAGCTGATTCACGGCGAGGCCGGCGGCGCCGAGCGTTGCGGCGCAAAAGACCGCTAGAGCCCCGCCCGCGAGTCGCCGGCTTGCCAGTTCCTCGGGCATGCGCTGCGGCGTGCCGCCGGATTCCTGTGCGGCGCGACCGGCTGCGGCCGCGGCTTCGTTCACGTTTCCTCCCGGACGCCATTTGCTGGCGGCGTGCTTTCGCAGCATTAAAGGCGGAGACCGCAGGCGGCGCAATGGCGCCTCCGCGGCAGCATTGGCTTGCCTCGGGGCATCGCGTAAAATACTTGCGCTTCGACGCGCTGCGGGCGCGGAGTGCATCTGCCGGAGTTCACGTGCGAGACCCGCTTCGCCCTAAGAGCGCGCGCGACCAAGGCGGCGCGGCAGCGGAGCCCGGATCCGGCAAGGCGGCGGCGGCAGGCCCCGCGGGACGGAAAACGGGCGGTGCCGATGCCGTCACGCCGCGCGAGGCGCCTTTCGTTACCGACGATGCCGCGATCAGCCGGGCGGCGGCCGAGATCGCCGCGCTCGACAGCCGCATCGCCGGCGCGCTCGCCGCGGCGCGCGGCCGGCGTGCCGCCGCGGCTGCCGCGATCGACGCGTTGACCGCGCGCGCGGCCGCGGCCGAGCGCGAGCGCGACACGCTGACGATGCGCCTTGGCGCGGCCAATCGCGAATTGGAATCGCTGAAGGCGGGAACGGCGGCACTGAAAGACCAGGCCGCCGCGTCCAAGGCCGAGGCCGAGAGCTGGCGCGATCAGATCTACAAGTCGGAACGCATGCTCATCGACGAGCTCGACCGCGTCGCCGAGCGACTGATCGCCGCGGCGGCGCCCGATCCCGCCGCCGCCGCCGCGGCGCCCGAGGTGAGCGTCGTGATGCCGGTCTTCAACCGGCCCGAGCTTCTTCTGACGGCGGTGCGCAGCGTTCTGGCGCAGACGTTCCGCGGCTGGGAACTGATCGTCGTCGACGACGGCAGCACCGACGATATCGCGGGCGCGCTTCGGCCGCTGCTCGGCGACAAGCGCATACGCCTTTTTCGCCAGCGGAACCGCGGCGAGTGCGTGACGCGGAACAACGGCGTTCGCCTCGCACGCGGCGAGATCGTCGCCTATCTCGACAGCGACAATTACTGGTACCCGAACTTTCTCGACGCCGCGGTCAAGGTCTTCCGGGCCGATCCGGCGCTCGAGATTGCCTACGGCGCGATCGCCTATGACTGGCCGAACGGCGACGTGCGCTTTTATCTGCTGCCCTACAGCCGCGACGCGATCCTGCGTGACAACCTGGCCGACATGAACGTGATCGTGCACCGCCGGCGGTCTTACGAGTTGCGGGGCGGCTTCGACGAGACGCTGACGCGCGCCTACGAATGGGATCTGATGCTGCGCTACACCGAGCAGCAGCCGGCGGCGCACATTCCGGTGATGGGGGCGCGCTACCGCATCGTGGACAAGGACCGGCAATCCGCGACGCGGCCGCTCTACGACAACGTATTCCGCATCCGGCAGCGATGGCTGCCGCGCCCCGATACGCCGCCGCGCGTATTGTTCGCCGCGCCCGCCTTTCCGCAGGCGAGCGAAGGCGAGCTTCACGCGGCGGTGGCTTGCATGCGCCGCTTCGGCGCGGCGCCCGCGATTTGGGCCGCCGCGTGCGGCGCTTCGCCGGGAGGCGCGGCCCTCGCGCCCGGCGATCCCGTGCACCGGGGCTCGCTCGCCGAAGCGATCGCGGCGTTCCGGCCCGACGTCGTGCACGTGCACGGCCTTGCGCTGCTCGGAGAACAGCGGAGGACGATCGAGGCGGCCGGCGTGCCGGTGACCCTGCGCGGCCGTGCAACGGATACCGCGCCTGACGCGATCGCGCGCGCGCTGACGCTGCCGAACCTCTCGCGCGCCTATCTGATGCCGGGCGCGGCCGGACCGCAGGACGCGCGCCTGCGCCGTGTCGCGCCGGTTTTCGATACCGCGCTCTTCGCGCCATCCGGCGGCAAGGACCGCCGGCTCGTGCTGCGGGCGGCGCCGGCCGTGCCCGAAAGCAACCTGCGCTTCGTTCTCGACCTCGCGAAGCTCCTGCCTTCGCACCGCTTCGTCGTGGCCGTCGCGTCCGTGCGCGGATACGACAACGAGATCGAGGCGCTGCGCGCCTATCGCGACGAGATCGCATCGCCCGCCGAGATTCTCGTCGACGCGCCGCGCGCGGAGATGGCGAAGCTGTTCGCCGCGGCCGCGATCTGCGTGCATAGCGGATTCCCGGCGGGGCCGGGCCGGCGCGCGCGCGCCGGGGGACCCGCCTCGCTCGTCGAAGCGATGGCCACGGGCGCCTATGTGCTCGCGCGCAAGGAGCCGCCCTACATCGGTTTCGTCGGAAAGGCGGGTGCGCTGTACGCGGACGCCGCCCAGGCCGCGACGCTGATACAAGCGACGGAAACCTGGAGCGGAGCCGAATGGCGCGAGGCGGAGATCCGCGCGATCGACCACGCGTTCCGGCACCATACCGGCGAGCTTGCGCTGCGCCCCTTGTTCGAAGATTGGTGCGCGATCGCGCAAGAGCGCAGAACCGCGGCACAGCGCACATGAAGCCCCGGCGATGACGAAGGCGCACCCGATCTCATCGCAACCGCCGGCGTGCGAAATCGGGTCATCGGGCGCCGAGATCGACGACCTTCGGCGCAGATACGCCGAAGCG
>CAZUYG010000607.1:0-3076 GCA_964624265.1 uncultured Candidatus Odyssella sp. | reverse complement strand
GTGCCACTCGCCCGGCGCCGGCTTCGTGAACGGGTAGAGGATACCGCGGCACGGCTTGCCCGGCACGTTCGGCTGCTCGTTGGGCATCGGCTGGCCGGCGAGGCCGGGCATCGCGTTGTAGAGCGACCACAGGTTCCGCGGCCCGTTCGGCGCCACCGAGCGCACCTGCATCCAGCGCACGATGCTGAGATCGAGCCATTCGTCGAGGATGCAGCCGGGCTCGAACGGGTCGAGGATCAGGCGCCCGGCCTCGACGTCGGCGCGGATGCCCGAGACGTCCTGCTCCTCGGGATTGTCGATCTTGAAGATCACGTGGCTGTAGTCGAGCGTGAAATTGAACGGGATGCCCTTCGCCTGCACGCGCTTGGCCACCGGCGTCACGCGCCGGAAATCCTCCGACCACATGTTGACGTGCAGCTCGAACGCCGGCTCGACGCCGAGCTTCATGCCCTCGTCGTAGGTGCGGAGATAGCAATCCACGATCGCGTCATCCGAAGCGACGCGGCCGGTCGCGTCGTTCGTGTAGATCATGATGTTGTGCATCACGGCGCCAATCTCCTTCGCGATGCGGAGATTGGCCGAAAGCAGCGCCTCGTCCTGGCCGAGGCGGTAGAACCAGCTCGCGCTGCGCACCGGAAGGTCGTACTTCGCGATCGCGCGGCGATACTCGTCGATGTTGGACGGCAGCGGCAGGCGGTCGAAATAATCGAACACACCCGTCTCCTTGACGAGGCGGAACTGCTCGTCGATCGGCGCTTCGTCGAGCGAGACGGGCCTGGTCAGCGACGACGCCTGCGCGCCGCGGCCGTTGCAGCCGATGTAAAAGTCCGGCGCCGCCATCGTCAGATCCCCGTCGCGAGATAGCCGCCATCCACCGCAATCGTGGCGCCGGTGACATAGCGCGCCGAGGGCGAGCAGAGATACACGGCGGCGCCGACCAGCTCCGGCAATTCGCCGAAGCGGCGCATCGGCGTGCGGTCGAGCGCGCGCTTCTTGCGCTCGTCGGGCATGTTGCGGTTGAGGTCGGTCATGAAGAAGCCGGGCGCGATCGCGTTGACGCGCACGCCCTGCGCCGCCCATTCGGCGCCGAAGGTTTCGGTCACGGCCTTCACCGCGTGCTTGCTCAGGCCGTAAACGGCGCTGCCCGGCCAGCCGCGATAGGCGGCGAGCGAGGAGATGTTGACGATGCTGCCCGAGCCGCGCGCCAGCATCGCGCGGCCGAAGGTGAGGCACGAGAAGAAGACGCTCTTCACGTTCGTGTCGACGACGCGGTCGTAATCCTCTTCCACGATCTCGAGCGTGGGCTTGATCGCGGTGACGCCCTGCGCGTTCACGACGATGTCGGGCACGCCGCCAACTTTCTGCATCTGCGCGAGCAGGCCGGCGAGTGCGCGCGGATCGCGCGCGTCGAGCGGATAAGGCTTCCCGGCGGGGCCCTTGGCGCCGATCGCGCCGATCGCCTCCTCGAGCCAATCCTTGCGCCGGCCGGCGACGGACGTCGTGGCGCCGGCGCCGGCGAGGCCGATCGCGATCGCGCGGCCGATGCCGCTGCCGCCCCCGATCACGAGCGCGCTCTGCCCGGCGAGCGAGAAGGCGGCGGTTCCGGCAGGCATGGGAGCGGGGGTCAAGGGGCGGTCCTCCGTGTCGTACTACGTCCTCGCGCACACTCGCCCGCGGCACGCCGCTGTCAAGGCGGAACCGCGCTCTTCCGCCCGGCCGCGCTTCAATCGTAGAACGCTACATGCGGCCGCCGGTCGGAACGCCTGTCGAAAGGCGCGTCGGGCGTCCGTCCGGGAGAATGTCGGCGATGTGTTCGGTCACGTGCCTGCTCGCGGATCGGCCGTGAGTCAGGCCGTCGTGATGGTTGCGGGGAAGAACCCGCGGATCGGCATGGGCGGTGGCGCTTCGTATTTGCGCGCCCACGCCCGCGCCGCGCGGCAGGCCGGATTCGAGCCGCACATCTTCTATGCGGCGCCGGTTTCCGGCGTCGTCGCCTGCGACTACGGCTACGTCTACGAGGCGCGCTCCACCGTGGCCAACGGGCTCGCGAAGAGCAGCGGGATCGAGCTCAACAAATGCCTGATGCCGTTGCTGGCGCCGCGCGTGGCCGCGGCGATCGCGCGATTTCTGCTGGCCCGCGAGGGGCCGCACGTGATCCACGGATTCTCCGCCTGGGGATATACGGCGCTTCTCGCGGCCAAAAAATTGCGGCGTGCCGGCGCCGCCGCCGCCGTCGTCAACAGCGTGTACACCACCGCCGAATACGAGGCCCGGGTCAAGGCGCAGGCCATGCGCGGCTGCGCCAGCGGCATCAAGGGAGCGGCCGTCAGGATCGAACATGCGGTCAGCAGGCGCGCGATCGCGCGCTGCGAACGGCGGATCTTCACCGAATCGGACCTCGTGCTTCTCAACTACGACGCCGTTCACCGGCTATTCACCGCCGACTTCGGGCCGGGCGCGCGCGTGCGCAAGCTGCCCTATGCCTCGGAGGCGGCGTTCCTGACGGGAACGGGCCGGGATTCGCCGCCGGTGCCGGAGGCGATCGCCGCGCTCGAGCCGCGCGATGCGCCGCTGATCGTGACGGTCTCGCGGCATGATCCGCGCAAGGGGCTGGGGACGCTGTTGCAGGCCTTGGCCGCCCTGCGCGCGAAAGGCGTCCGGTTCCGCGCGTGCCTGACCAGCGGCGGCATGCTGCTGAACGAACATCGGCGCATGGCCGTTAGACTGGGCATTGCCGACTCGGTCGCGATCACCGGCTGGATTCCCGATCCCTATCCTTTCTTGCAGCACGCCGAGATATTCGTCCTTCCCTCGCTTCAGGAAGGAAGCGGCGCGCTCGCCCTGCTTGAAGCGCTGCAGGCCGGCACGGCCGTCGTCGCCTCGGGAATCGATGGCATTCCGGAAGACGTGACCGACGGCGACAGCGCGCTCCTGGTTCCGCCCGGCGATCCGGCGGCGCTCGGCCGGGCGCTCGAGCGCGTCCTGACCGATCGCCCGCTCCGCGAACGCCTGCGCCGCCGGGCGCGCGAAACCTTCGTTGAAAAATTCTCGGCGGCGGCGTTCACTGACGCGCTGC
>CAZUYG010000606.1:0-3078 GCA_964624265.1 uncultured Candidatus Odyssella sp. | reverse complement strand
TACGCCGACAAGAAGGCGCTCACCTCGCGCATCAGCGTCGGCACGCGCTTCCCGGCGCACGCGACGAGCATGGGCCGCGCGATCCTCGCGCAGCTTCCCGCCGACGACGTGCGCCGCCGCTTCGCCAACCGCACGCTCGCGCGTTTCACTGCAGCCACGCCCACGACGCTCAAGACCCTGCTGGCGGCGCTCGAGGAAGACCGCGCGCGCGGCTGCGTCCTGTCGCGCTCGAATTTCGAAGCCGGAATCGCCAGCGTCGCCGCGCCCGTGTTCGATGCCGAGGGCAACGTCGTGGCGGCGATCAACATCTCGACTCCGGAGTCGACGATATCGGCCGGCGCGCTCGAGACCACCATCAAGGATCAGGTCGTTCACGCGGCCAAGACGATTTCGGAATGGCTCGGGCACCGCCGTCCCCGCGTGCCCGAGACGAGGAGGAACGGCCAATGACGAATGCCCGTGTCAGCCGCCTGCGCGGGATCGCGCTCGGCGCGCCGAATGCCGCCGCCGCCGCGCCGTGGTACGCGGATGCGTGGGGCCTCACGAAGGCCGCCGAGGCGCCGGGCGCGGCTTACCTGCGCGGCTCGGGGCCGGAGCATCACATCATCGCGCTGTATGACCGTCCGCAGCGCGGCGTCGCCTATCTCAATTTCGCGGTCCAGGACGAGGCGGCGCTGAAGGCGCTGCACATCAAGCTCGCCGGGCGCGGCGTGAAGATCGCGGCGCCGATCCGGGCGCTCGATACGCCCGGCGGCGGCGTCGGCTTCGACGCCGTCGATCCCGACAACCGGCTGCTGCGCCTCTCCTGCGGCGTCGAGCAGTATCCCGATTCGCCCGACCGTCCCGACGCGCCGCGCAAGATCACGCATGTCGTGCTCAACACGCCGCAGCTCGAGAAGATGCTGCATTTCTACGAAGAGGCGCTGGGCTTCCGCATCAGCGACTGGTCCGAGAACCAGATGGTGTTCATCCGCTGCAACAGCGACCACCATTCGATCTCGCTGAATCGCGCCGATCACGCATCGCTGAACCACATCGCCTTCGAGATGCCGAGCGTCGACGCGCTGATGCGCGGCGTCGGGCGGCTCAAAAGCAAGGGCAAGCCGGTGGGCTGGGGCATCGGCCGCCATGGGCCCGGCAACAACGTCTTCGCGTATTTCACCGACCCGAACGATTTCGTCATCGAATACACGACCGAGGTGCAGCAGGTCGACGACGCGACGCACGAGCCGCAGGTGTGGCGCCGCATCCCGCACCTCATGGACCGCTGGGGCACGGCCGGCCCGCCGCCCGCCGGCTTCCGCGACTACATGGCGGGCAAACCCGATCCCGGCTGGCAGGGCTGATGGACCTCGGGCTCAAAGGATTGCGCGCCGTCGTCACCGGCGGCACGAGCGGCATCGGGCTTGCCACGGCAAGGCTGCTGCTCGCCGAAGGCTGCAAGGTGGCGCTGTGCGGCCGCGATGCCGGCCGGCTCGCGCAGGCCGCTGCGCCGCTGCGCCAGCAACATGGCGACGCCGTGCTCGCCGAGCGCTGCGACGTGCTCGACAAGGCGCAGGTTGAGGCGTTCCGCGATGTGGTCGTGGCCCGCTTCGGCGGCGCCGACATCCTCGTCAACAATGCGGGGCAGGGGCGCCTCAGCACCTTCGCCGACACGGCCGACGAGGCCTGGGGCGACGAGTTCCGCCTCAAATTCTTCAGCGTCATCTATCCGACGCGCGCCTTCATGCCGGCGCTCGAGAAATCGAACAAAGGGGCCGTCGTCGTCGTCAATTCGCTGCTCGCGCGCCAGCCCGAGCCGCACATGGTCGCCACGTCGGCGCTGCGCGCGGGGGTGCAGAACCTCGTGAAATCGATGAGCGTCGAGTTCGCGCCGAAGGGCGTGCGCGTCAACGCCATCTTGCTCGGCATCGTCGATTCGGGCCAATGGCAGCGCCGCTACGAGGCGCAGGCCAAGGGCGGCGAGACCAAGGAGCAGTGGATGGCCAAGCTTGCCAAGGAGAAGGGCATCCTGATCGGCCGCCTCGGCCGGCCCGAAGAGCCCGCCGCCGCGATCGCGTTCCTCGCATCGCCCGCCGCCTCGTTCATCACCGGCGCCTCGCTCGAGGTGGCCGGCGGAGTGTCCCGCTTTGCCTGACACCGCCTCCACCACCGCGACCGCCACCGTCGGCGACCTCGTGGCCGCGTTCCTCGAGGAATGCGGGGTCACCACCGCGTTCGGCGTGATCTCGATCCACAACATGCCGATCCTCGACGCGTTCGCGCGGCGCAACCGCATCCGATTCGTACCGGCGCGCGGAGAGGCCGGCGCCCTCAACATGGCCGACGCGTTCGCGCGCGTGACGGGTGGGCTCGGCGTCGGCATCACGTCGACCGGGGTCGCCGCCGGCAATGCCGCCGGCAGCCTCGTCGAAGCGCTCACCGCGAGCACGCCGGTCCTGCATCTCACCGGCCAGGTCGAACTGTCCTATCTCGACCGCAACCGCTCCTACATCCACGAGGCGCCGCGCCAGCCCGACATGCTGAAGGCCGTTTCGAAGGCCTTCTTCCGCATCTGGTCGGCGCAGGAGGCCCTCGGCGTGCTGCGCGAGGCCGTGCGCACCGCGCTCACGCCGCCGATGGGCCCGGTCAGCGTCGAAATTCCGATCGACGTGCAGGCCGCGCCGGTCGCCTGGCCCGAGCGCATCGCCGCGGCGCCGGTGCCGCCGCAATCGCCGTCGCCGGCCGGCGTCGAGGCGCTGGCCGCGCGCATCGCGGCGGCGCGGCGTCCGCTGTTCTGGCTCGGCGGCGGTGCCCGCGGCGCCGCTAAAGCCGCCGCACGGCTCGCCGACATGGGCATCGGCTTCGTCACCAGCGTGAACGGCCGCGGCGCCGTGCGCGAAGACCACCCGATGACGCTCGGGGCCTTCAACGTGTCGCCGGCGGTCGAAGCGTTCTACGACACCTGCGATCTCCTCGTCGTCGTCGGGTCGCGCCTGCGCGGCAACGAAACGCTGAAGCATGTGCTGCGCCTGCCCAAGAACCGCATACAGGTCGACGTCGATCTCGCAATGGAAGGCCGCGGCTACCCGGTCGGCA
>CAZUYG010000605.1:0-3080 GCA_964624265.1 uncultured Candidatus Odyssella sp. | reverse complement strand
ATCAATTTCTCCACCAGTAGATCAAGGCGCAGTCCCGCATCGATTCGCAGTGTTTCGAACGTGATCGCAACCGGCACTTGCTTGTCCACGGCAAGTCCGCGTCGCTGGAGGTCGTGATGCATGCAGGTTTCGTAGATGCTTTCGAGAAGGCCTGGACCAAGCGCGGCATGCACCTTGAAACTCGCATCCACGATCTCTCGGGCGACATCCTCCAGGCGATCCGGAAGGGAACCGCGATAAGCCAATTCTTCGTGGCCTTCGTGTCTTCGTGGTGAAAACGGCGCAGCGTACAAACGTGGCGGACGCTATTGTACGCCGCCCTTGCCCAGCTCGGACAGGTATTTGCGGGCCAGCACCTTGCCGTCTTCTACAGCCGGCTGGTCGAACGGATCGATCCCGAGCGCGTAGCCGGTGATGATCGTCTCGAGCATGAAATGCATGAAGAGGGCGCCGAGCGCGCGTTCGTCGAGCCGCGGCAGGCGGAACACGCGCACCGGGCAGCGCTTGTTCATCAGCGTAGCCGTGGTGGCGCGCTGCTCGGCCTCGAGCAGATCGCCCATCGTGCGCCCGGAAAGATAGGCGAGCCGCTCGTCGCGCTCGGCGCCGGCGATGAGCGGGCCGGTGCCGGCGCGGTCGAGCTGCACGACCGTGAACAGCTTGTCGCGCGGGCCGTCGAGCCAGAGCTGGAGCTGGCTGTGCTGATCCACCGGGCCGAGCGCCGCCACCGGCGTGGTCCCGTGCCCGCCCTTGCCGAGGCTTTCGCCCCAGAGCTGCGCGTGCCACAGCGCGAAGGGGCGCAGCGCGTCGGCATAGGGGAACATCACATGGATGCGCCGCTCGCGCTTCGCGAAGGCGAGGTTGAGCGCGGCGCCCAGCACGGCGGGGCAATCGACCGGGCTCTGCGTGGCCAGAAAGCCGCTCACCACCTCCTGCGCGCCGATGCGCAGCGCCGTGGCATCGAGACCGGCGATCAGCGCCGGCAGTGCGGCCGTGGACAGCACCGAAAAGCGGCCGCCCAGCTTCGGGTCGTGCTCGACCAGGCGCATGCCGTGCCCGCGCGCGAAGCGGGCGAGCGGATTGTCGCCCGGCTCGGTCATGATCGTGAAGTGGTCGGCGGCGGCCTCGGGGCCGAGCGCCGTGCGCATGCGCTCCCACGCCGCCAAAAGCTGCGCGATCGTCTCGGCCGTCGAGCCGGATTTCGAGATGGCGATGAAGCCGGCATCGCGGCGCTCGGCGGCGTCGAGCCAGGGGCCGAACGTGTCCGGATCGATGTTCTCGAGGAACACCACGGCGGTGCCCCCGGGCTCGGGGCGCAGCGGCCCGCCTTTGGCGAGCGCACACACGGCCTGGCCGCCCAGCGACGAGCCGCCGATGCCGAGTACGATGGCAGTCTCGAGCCGGCGGTGGCGCTGCGCGATCCGCTGGAGCGCGGCGAGATCGTCGAGCCGGTCGAGCAGCGCGAGCTGCGGCAGCAGGCCGGCGCGGTGCTCGACGACGACGCGGCGGATCGCGTTCTTCAGCGACTCCAGCGTGTCGGCGAGATCGGCCTCGGAGAGGCCTGCATCGGCGATGCGCCAAGCGAGGCAGCCCTGGATGTCCTGGCGATAGGAAAGGCCGTTCATGGCGCGAGGGACCCGCAAACAGGGGACCCGCCCCTATGCAGGACGGGCCGGCCGCGACAATGTTAACGAACGATGTGTCCGGTCAACACCGAATCATATCTTCCGGCCTCGTTTTCCGAATCGTCATCCCGACCGAAGCGGCCGCACCCATCGCGCGGACGCGAAGTGGCGCCGCTCCGGTCGGGATGACGGCCGGTCATTAGCCCGTCGCTGTCAGAGCCCGGCCGGATTGCCCACGACGAAGAAGGTGAGCTTGTCGGCCTGGAGCAGGCGCGCGGCCACGCGCTTCACGTCGTCGAGCGTCACCGACTGGATGTAGCCGTTCCGCTTGTCGAAATAGTCGGGGCCGTTGCCGTCAACCTGCGTGTTCACGAGCATGCGCGAGATGTCGCTGGCCGAGGCGAAGCGCAGCGCGTAGGAGCCGGTGAGGTAGGTCTTTGCGCTGTCGACCTCCTCGGCCGTCACCTCGCCGGCGGCCATGCGCTTCCACTCGGCGCGGATGATGTCGATCGATTCCTTGACGCGCGCGTTTTCGGTCGAGACCTGGCCCATGTAGAGCGGGCCCTTCTCGAACGGATTGAGGAACGAATAGACGGAATAGGCGAGGCCGCGCTTCTCGCGCACCTCGGTGTAGAGACGCGACGAGAACGTGCCACCGCCGAGGATGTGGTTCATCACCATCGCGGCGTAGAAATCCTTGTCCTCGCGCTTCAGCGCGCCGTGGCCGAACATCACGACGCTCTGCGGAATCGACATGCGCTGCACGGAGATTTCGCCGGTGGCGTGCGGCGCCACTTCCCCGATCTCCATCGGCACCGATTTCTCGGGCAGGCCGCCGAACGCCATGTCGAGCAGCGGCGCCAGCTCCTCGGCGCTGATGTTGCCGACGACGCCGACGATGAGGTTGTCGCGCGCGAAGGCCGCGCGGTGCTGGGCGACGAGGTCTTCGCGGGTGACCTTCGTGATCGTGTCGGGGGTGCCATCCACCGTGCGCCCATAGGGGTGCTCGGGGTACATGCCCTTCATCCAGGTGCGGTAGGCGATCGTGTTGGGATCGGTCATCTCGCGGCGGAGAAACGCGCGGATCTGCGCGCGCGCGCGCTCGATCGGTTCGGCGTCGAAGCGCGGCTGCGTGAGCGCGAGGCCGACGAGCTTGAACACCTCGGTCTGGTGGCGCGACAGCGTGCGCACGCTGGCGTGAATCGTGTCGCGGCCGGCGTTCATCGACCAGGTGAGCGCGAGCTCTTCCATGCGGCGCTGGAACGCCAGCGAGTCGAGCTCGCCAGCGCCCTCGTCGATCAGCGTCGTCAGCAGGTTGGTGAGGCCTTCCTTGCCGACCGGGTCGCGCAGCGCGCCGGGGCGGAAGGCGAAGGCCATGTGCAGCACGGGCGCCGTGCGGTCGGTGACGAGCCAGGCGGTGATGCCTTTCGGGCTCTTCACCACCTGCACGTCGAAGGC
>CAZUYG010000604.1:0-3081 GCA_964624265.1 uncultured Candidatus Odyssella sp. | reverse complement strand
GCCTGGTGCGTGAACGACGTGTAGACCATGTAGCCGCCGGTCGTGTGCAGCACGCCCTTGGGCTTCCCGGTGGAGCCGGAGGTGTAGAGGATGAACAGCGGGTCTTCCGCGCTCATCGGCTCGGCCTTGCACGCAACCGGCTGCTTGGCGAGCAGATCGTGCCACCAGAGATCGCGGCCCTCGACCCAGCCGATCTTGCCGCCGGTGCGCTTCAGCACGATGCAGTGCTTGACCGTGGGGCACTTCTTGAGCGCCTCGTCGGCATTCGCCTTGAGCGGCACCTTGCGCCCGCCGCGCAGCCCCTCGTCGGCGGTGATGACGAGATTGGAATCGCAGTCCTGGATGCGGCCGACCAGCGAATCCGGCGAGAAGCCGCCGAACACCACCGAGTGGATCGCGCCGATGCGCGCGCAGGCGAGCATCGCGGCGGCCGCTTCGGGCACCATCGGCATGTAGATCGTGACGCGGTCGCCCTTCTTCACGCCGAGCGACTTCATCGCGTTGGCGAGGCGGCAGACCGTCTCGTGCAGTTCCTTGTAGGACACGTGACGGCTCTCCTTGGGATCGTCGCCTTCCCACAGGATCGCCGTCTGATCGCCGCGCTTCTGGAGGTGCCGGTCGAGGCAGTTCAGCGAGGCGTTGAGCACGCCGTCTTCGTACCACTTGATCGAGACGTTGTGCGGATCGTAGCTCGTGTTCTTGATCTTCGTGGGCGGGCTGATCCAGTCGATGCGCTTGGCCTGCTCGGCCCAGAAGCCGTTCGGGTCTTTCACCGAACGCGCATACATCTCCGCGTATTTCGTGGCGTCGATCCAGGCCTTGCCCTGCCAATCTTCCGGTACCGGATAGACGTTGCCCGTCATCGCGTTTCTCCCGAGTTTTTCGTTGCCCTCAGCCGCCGCGGTGCCCGCGCAGCCTGCCGAGAATGACAGCGCCTCTCATATCCGGCAAAGGGGCAAAGAGTCACGAGGGCGGGCACCGCCGCTTGACCTGCCGCAATGACCGGACGGGATGGACGGACTATCGAGGCGGCCGCACCGAGACAACGGAGGCCGCGGCGATGAACGACGCCTTGAAGCGCAAGATTCTCGAAATCCTCGACCAGCACCGCATCCTGACGCTGGCGACCTTGCGCCCCGACGGCTGGCCGCAGGCCACGACGGTCGGCTATGCCAGCGAGGGCCTGACGCTCTACTTCCTCTGCGGCGCCGAGAGCCAGAAGGCGCACAATCTTGCGCGCGATCCGCGCGTTTCGCTGACCATCGACCACGACACCAACGACCCGATGGCGATCACCGGGCTTTCGATGGCGGCGCTGGCCACGCGGGTTCACGACCCTGCCGAGGTGGAAAAGTTCATCGTCATGCTGAAGAAAAAGTATCCGGAATACATGGCGATGCCGGCGCCGGACATGCACCAGATCCGGATTTTCCGCCTGACGCCGAAGGTTATTTCGATTCTCGACTATACCAAGGGCTTTGCGCACACCGATCTCGTCACACTTTGACGCGCGCGCCCGGCGCTTACCGATCCCTAAGGTTTTTGCGCGATTTTTCGGGTGTACAGGCCGGAAGGAATTTCACCCGTGCTCGCCGTGCGAGTCGTGCCGCTACCGCAGGATGCGGAGCGCCTCCTCCAGAGTTTCGTCGCCCCGGCGCCCGCGGCGGCGGGCGGGCTGTGGTCGCGCCTCCGCTCGGCCGCGTTCGACCGCAAGTTCCTCGCCGACCGGGCGGCCAAGGCGCGCGCCGTGCTGGGCCGCCGCGCCTGCGAAGACGTCGAGATCTGGCACGATTCGCCGCCGGCCCTCGCCACGCACGAGCACGGCCTTTTCCTGTTCGCGCATGCCGGCGCCTATGCCACGCTGCTGCTCGACGTGAGCTCCGTGTCGGAAGACGTGCGCTGGGCGCTCTATCAGGAGAACCGCCTCTTCCTGCAGCGCTGGCACTGGTACCGCTTTCCGGGGCTCGCGGGCCCCTGGTGCTTCAGCGCCGACGGGCCGCCGGCGATGCCGCTCTATCTCGGCGATTTCCACGGCACCGCGCTCGAGGTTCGGCTGACCGAGGATATGGACTGGCCGGGCGACGACGCCCTGCTGCCGATGCCGCTCGAGGAAATCATCCGCCTCGCCCGCCAGCGCGCGCCCGCGCAGGTCTGAGCTACGCCCGCTTGCCGGCGGCACGAATCCGCCCCACGGCACCGGGTTTCCGGCGCGGAATGCGCCGCGTTTGCTCTGCCGCTGCGCCGGGGCTAGCTTTCCACGGCCGAAACCAGGGAGAGCCGAAACGATGACCAAAGGCGTGTGCGCGCGGCCACCGGGCGTCGGCGATGTGGCCGGCGAGGTTCTGCTCGTCGACGACGAGGCGACGCGGGTGGCCGAGCTCGAATTGGCGCCGCGCCAGGCGCTGGCGTGGCATTTCCACACGAATTACGACCGCATGTACTGCCTCTCCGGCACCGTCGTGGTGGAAACGCGGATGCCGCTCGTGCGCCACGAGCTCCGGCCCGGCGAGCATTGCCACGTGCCGGCGCGCAAGGCGCACCGCGTGCTCAACCCCGGCGACGCGCCGGCGCGCTATCTCATCGTGCAGGCCGGCGCGCCCTACGACTATTTCCCGATCGCGGCGCTCGACGGCAAACGGGCGTAACGCGCTTTACGCCAGGACCGGCAGGAGGTGCGCGCGCCAGAGCGCGTGCTCGTGCTGCGCGCGGAAAAAGCCGAAATGGCCGATGCGCTTCTGGCCGATCTCGGCGGGCGCGATGCGCTTCGCAATCTGCGGGGCGCCGGAATAGAGCGCGTGCAAGGCGCGCGTGTTCGCGAGCGACATGTATTCGTCGTCGGTGAACGAGAGCGAGACGAGCGGCGTCGTCACCGCCGCGTAGCGGGCGCGCATGTCCGGCCCTTCGGCGCCGGCGGCGTAGTCGCGGTGAAGGCACCAGCGGCGCCATTGCTCAATCACGCCCTTCGGCAGATCGCCGACCTTCTTGAGGCGGCGGCCGGGAAAATAGCCGAACAGCCGCGTGGCGAGCGGCGCCGCGACGTACCACAACCACCAGCCGAACGGCCGCATCTTCGGCGCGTAT
>CAZUYG010000603.1:0-3088 GCA_964624265.1 uncultured Candidatus Odyssella sp. | reverse complement strand
GCGCGTCTGGCGCGCGATCCAGGCGGCAACGCGGAGCTAGGCGGCCCCGGCCCTCCCTCCCCACCCGCCGCCCTTGCGGCGGCCGGGCCCCTTCTCTCCCGCCGCGCGGGAGAGAGAAGAAGGCAAACGGCGGTACTTGCTTCTCTCTCCCACGAAGTGGGAGAGAAGGGGCCCATCCGCCGCGCTTGCGGCGGATGGGGAGTGAGGGCTCGGCCTCGCGCTTTTGTCATCGCGGCCATCCACCGCGCACGATGACAGCGGCACGAAAACTGCATTAGGCTTTGCATCGTCAGCCGAGGATGGCCTCATGCACCGAGCGCTTCCCTCCCGCCGTCGTTTCGCGCAGCTCATGGGCGCCGCAGGCGCCGCGCTCGCGCTGTTTGCCGCCGCATCCCCCGCCTTCGCCACCTGCGCCCCGGTCGCCAGCGCGCCGCGCGCCTGGCCGGCGGCGGTGGTGCCCGAGGAGCCGCCCAAGGCGGGCAGCGTCGAGCTCACCTTCCTCGGCCACGCGACGTTCCTGCTGCGCACGGCCGGCGGCGTCACCGCGATCATGGACTACACGGACTACGTTCCGGCGCCGATCACGCCGGACATCGCGACGATGAACATCGCGCACCCGACGCATTACAGCCTCAACCCCGATCCCGGCATCAAGCACATCCTGCGCGGCTGGAAAGAGGATGGAATTGCCGAGAACAATTTCGTCTTCAAAGACCTCCGCGTCTTCAACGTGCCGACCAACATCCGCGAATGGGGCACCGGCGGCACGCGCTATGCCGGCAACTCGATCTTCGTGTTCGAGGCGGCCGGCCTCTGCATCGCGCACCTCTCGCACCTGCATCACACCCTGACCGAGGAGCATCTGAAGCAGCTCGGGCCGATCGACGTGGCGCTGGTTCCGGTCGACGGGCTCTACACGATGCCGCAGTCGCGCGCGGTCGAGGTCGTCGAGCAGATCAAGCCCAAGGTCGTGATCCCGCAGCACGTGTTCACGCCGGTCGCGGTCGAGCAGTTCATCGCGATCCTCGGCGCGAAATGGCCCGTGAAACGCGCCGAATCGGCGACCGCGGTGCTCTCGCGCCACACGATGGCCGACCGGCAATTGCTCGTGCTCGCCGCGCCGTACCGATGACGGGTGTGGTTGGAGCGAATGAGCATGCTTAGGCTTTTCACCGGTGTTTTTGCCGGCGCGATGTCGCTTCTCGCGGCAGCCGGCACCGCGTTCGCCATGTGCGCGCCTGTGGCGGAGGGGCCGCGGCCGCGAATCTGGCCCGCCGTCGATCTGCCGGCGCAGCTCCCGCCCAAGGGCAGCGTCGAGATTTCCTACATCGGCCATTCGACGTTCCTGATCCGCACGCCCGGCGGCATCTCGGCCGCGACCGACTACAACGACCACATCCGCCCGCCGATCACGCCGACGATCGCGACGATGAACCGCGCGCACAGCACGCATTTCAGCCACGCGCCCGATCCCGGCATCAAGCACGTGCTGCCCGGCTGGAAGGACGGCGGCGTGGCCGAGCACAATCTCGTCGAAGGCGACATGAAGGTGTTCAATGTCTCCACCAACATCCGCAATTGGGAGAACCAGACGACGGATTACGCCGGCAACTCGATTTTCGTGTTCGAGGTGGGCGGGCTCTGCATCGCGCATATGGGCCACCTGCACCACACGCTGACGCCCGAACATCTCCGGCGCATGGGCCCCATCGACATCGTCATGATCGCCGTCGACGGCTCGGTGACCTTGACGCAGGAGGGCGCGCTCGAGGTCGTCGAGCAGATCAAGCCCAAGGTCGTGATGCCGATGCATTTCTTCAGCGAGGTGACGCTCGAGCGCTTCGCGGCGCTGTTCTCCGGGCGCTATCCGGTCAAGCGCAGCGACAGCCCGACCGTGATCCTCTCGCGCGCAAATCTTCCGGACCGCCAGCTTCTGCTGCTGCCGGGGCATTGATCGCCGGATCGAAAGGGGTGGCCGCCATGGCGCGTGTTCTGTTCGGATGGATTGCCGGCGCCGTGGCGCTGTTGGCCGCGGCGGGGAATGCCTTCGCGCTGTGCGCGCCGATCGCAGAGGGGCCCGGCGCCCGCGTGTTCCGCACGGCGGTCATCCCCGAGGGCCTGCCGCCGCGCGGCAGCGTCGAAGTCACCTATATCGGCCATTCCACGTTCCTGATCCGCACGGCCGAGGGCGTGACGGCGGCGACCGACTACAACGACTACTACCGCGCGCCGATCGTGCCGACGATCGCGACGATGAACCGCGCGCATCCCAACCACTACAGCGCCGCGCCGGAGCCGGGCATCAAGCACGTGCTGCGCGGCTGGCAGGAGGGCGGCTACGCGGCGCACGACGTCGGCGAGCGCGATCTCCGCGTCTTCAACATCCCGACCAACATCCGCAACTGGAGTTCGGGCACGACCGACTACGCCGGCAATTCGATGTTCGTGTTCGAGACGGCCGGCCTCTGCATCGCGCATCTCGGCCACCTGCATCACACGCTGACCGACGAGCACCTGAAGCGGCTCGGCCCGATCGACATCGTGCTGATCGCCGTCGACGGCGCGGTCACGATCAGCCAGGAAGGCGCGGCGACCGTGATCGACCAGATCAAGCCGAAGGTCGTGATCCCCATGCACTATTGGGGCTACGGTTCGCTCGATCGCTTCATCGCGCTGTTTGCGAAGAACTACCCGGTGAAGCGCCACGACGGCGCGACGGTGGTGTTCACGCGCGAAACGCTGCCCGACAAGCAGCTCCTGGTCCTCGACCCGCGCTGAGGATCAATACTGCCCGCGCGGTTCCAGGCCCAGCGCGTGCTGGCCGTACATCGAGCTGACCGCGTCCCAGCTCAGGCTCACATGCTTCGAAACCGCGTTGGCGTCGCGCCAGGCGCGCTGGATGCGGTTGCTGAGGAACAGGCCGCCGCCGCCGCAGCTGGCATAGAGAGCCTCGGTCGCCTGCGCCGCGAGGCGCGCGGCGAAGCCGTGGTCGCGCCGGTTGCGGATGCGCATCGCGATGGAAACGGTCTCGCCGGCCGCGGCCAGCGCCGACACCTCGTTCACATCGCGCAGCAGCAGGAGGCGGGCC
>CAZUYG010000602.1:0-3093 GCA_964624265.1 uncultured Candidatus Odyssella sp. | reverse complement strand
CGCGGTCGAGGATCGAGTAGCGCGCCGAGTATTCGTTCACGTTGGCCGTGCGGTGGCGGATCCACTGCCGCGCCACGAACACCGGCAGCTTCACGTGATACTTGATCTCGCACATCTCGAACGGCGTCGTGTGCCGGTGGCGCATCAGGTAGCGGATGAGCCCGGCGTCCTCGCGCACCTTCTTGGTTCCGCGGCCATAGGATACGCGGGCGGCCTGCACGATCGCGGCGTCGTCGCCCATATAGTCGATGACCCGGACGAACCCGTGATCGAGCACCGGCAGCGCGCTGTACAGAATCTCCTCGAGCGCCGGCACGGTGACGCGCCGCGTCTCGTGCTTCTGATCGCGGGCGGAATCGATTTCGGCTTGCTGGTCGGGCGTGAGCGGCATCGGAAGCCTCAGGGGAGCCGTTCCTACGACATCTCGCCGGGTCTTGCCAGCATTCAGCGCCGCGCGCGCCGCCCCGCGACGAGGCCCACGATCGAGCCGATCATCACCAGCGCGTAGACGGCCTGAAGTGTCCACAGGATGCCGCCGCGGACCTCGGCGGCGAGCGTTGACCAGATCAACGCGCCCGGAACGAAAAGTCCGCCCATCACCAGCGCCATGCGGATGAATTGCCACCGGACCTTTGACAGCAGGGCGGCCTCGCCGGGCAGGGGCGCGCGCGGCGGACCGGCGCCCACGAGCAGGTCGGTCAGCCAGACGCTGGCGCGCAGCGCGAGCAGCATGAGAGGCCCGATGCAAAGCGCGATCGCCGCCGCGAGCAGCCCGAAGAAGCCGGCGGCCGGCATGCGCGCGGCGTCGGGCCAGAACCATTGCAAGACCGGCAGCATGCCGAAGACGATGATCAACGCCGCGCCGGCGATGAAGATCGTCGCCATGACGAGGCTGAAAACCCAATATCGCCCGCTGCCGAATCCCGCGCCGAGCGCCGCCATCGTCTCCCGTTCCGCCGGCGTATAGCGGAAGCCGGGCCATTGGGGGCCCTGGCTCATGCCCCAGGCCACGCGCATGTTCGCGGCCCAATAGTCGAGAACGCGGTTCGATCGCATAGTGCCCCCGTGGCGCGTGGCATATCCGGGGTCGCGGCGCCGCTGCCGCTCCGGCGCTGCCTTTGAAATTCCCGGCCCTGCTCACTATATTGTTTTGGCCGGCATGCCGCGAGGTGCGCTCGGCTATGGCGATAAACGTCTCGCGCAATAACCACTGCGGACCCGGGGGCGGTACCCGGCGCCTCCACCAATGGGGGCGAAATAGGATCGACGCGTGGGTAAAGGTGGGTACTTTCGCCCGGCATGGTTCCGCCGTTATCGGGCCGTTTTAAAACTGCCAATGACAACTCGAAGTTGGCACTCGCTGCCTAACACTAGGTAAGCGCGGCCCGGGGGGCGCCGGGCAACAGAAGCCCCCCACCTCACCTGTTTGTCGCTAGCCAAGCGCCGCCGCGCTTTCGTCCCACGACGCGACACACTTGCCGCGCGCGTGCGGGCGGCGAATAATGCACGGACGGGGAGCGAGGCGGCCGATGGCCAAAGAGGGAATGGACAAGGACCTGCTGCGTTACGATCGCATGGTCGAGGCGGCATTGCGCGGCGTGGTGCGCGAGGCGATCGCCCGCGTTGCCGGCTTCGGTCTTCCCGGCGGGCACAGCCTCTACATCACCTTCCGCTCTGATTTCCCCGGCGTCGACATGCCCGACTGGCTGAAGGCGCAATACCCCGATGCGATGACGATCGTGCTCGAACACCAGTATTGGGATCTTTCGGCCGACGAGGAGACGTTTGGCGTCACGCTGAGCTTCAAAGGCCGCCGCCAGCGCCTGACCGTGCCATACGCCGCGCTGACGGCATTTCACGATCCCGGCGTCCAATTCGGTCTTCGCTTCGACCAGGCGCAGGAGGGCGAAGAAAAGAGTGCGGCACAGGCCGGCAAGCCGGCGCCCGCGCCGCTGCCCGCACCGGCTGCGAAGCCCGAAGCTGCGGAGGCCGCCAAAACAGCCCAGGTCGTCAACCTCGAAGCGTTCCGGAAGAAGTAGGCGAACCGTACCGCCGAGGCGGCTTCGGGCGATCAGTCGCGCTGCATTGCCGCGAGAACCTGCGCGAGCTGATCGAGCCCGGATCTCGTGCCGCCTTCGAAGCCAGCGCCGAGATACGATCGTTTCATCTCCGCCGAGGCGAACAGCGTACGGTGGACGAGAAGCGTCTTTCCGCCCTTTTCCTCGAACGTGATGGTCATGATCATCGTCTCGGCGCCGGGCGCTTCGAAGGCGTTGTCGAACACGATCTTGCGGTCTGGCACGATCTCGAGATAGGTGCCGCCGAACGGGGTGTTCCGATGGCCGTCCGGACCCGTCATCGCCATGCGCCAGCGGCCGCCGACGCGGAAATCCATTTCGCACAAAGTCACCGGCCAGCCGGCGGGGCCGAACCATTTCATGATGTGCTCCCGCGTGCTCCACGCCTTGAACAGCAGGCGCGCCGGCGCGTCGAATTCGCGTGAAATCACGAACTCGCGCTCGGATGCGGGCTCAGCGGCGCTTTCGTTTGCGCGCATCGCGCGCCTCCTTTCGCTTGAGTTCGCGAACATAAACGTCGAGCCGGTCGTAGCTCTCGGCCCAGAAGCGGCGGAAATCCCCGAGCCACAGCGCGGCTTCGGCGAGCGGCGCCGCGTCGAGGCGCACCGGCCGGAACTGCGCCGAACGGCCGCGCGAGACGAGCCCCGCCCGTTCCAGCACCTTGAGGTGCTTGGAGATCGCCGGCTGGCTCAGCGCGAACGGCTTTACCAGTTCGTTGACCGTGGCCTCGCTCTGCGCGAGGCGCGCGAGGATCGCGCGCCGGGTGGGATCGGCGAGGGCGCCGAACACGCGATCGAGCGTCGGAAGTGGCTCCATATATATCCAAATAGCTATATTGCTGATCGGCGATATAAAACGCCCGCGTTCGTGCGTCAAGGCGCTCGCGCCGCGGGTCAGTGCGTGGTGCAGGCCCAGGCGGTGATGGTGCAGCCGGTTCCGCCGCGCGCGCAAAAGGCCAGCGCGCGGCTACGCGCGCGATCGCGCCAGCGGTTTCGGGCCGCACCCGTGGCCCCGG
>CAZUYG010000601.1:0-3094 GCA_964624265.1 uncultured Candidatus Odyssella sp. | reverse complement strand
TCAGCGCCGAGATCGGATAATAGCGCGCGCGTGTTACATGCCAATATGGCTAATGCCATATTAGCCATGATTTTTAGCTGTGGATCGTTCGCAACGAGGTTGTAGGGGTGATGAGTCTTGACGCAACGGCTGGCCATGCGACAGGCATCGAGTGATTTCGCGGCCCGCGCGGCGAGCAACCAGAGATATATCAGGGGAGCAGTCCCGACGTTTGCCGTCTTCGATTGCGATGGGACGCTCGTGGATACGCATGCATCGATCGTCCATTGCATGCAGGCCGCTTTTGTCGCGATGGGCCAACGGCCGCCGCCGTCCGACGCGGTGCGCGCCACGATCGGGCTGCCGCTCCCGGAATGCGTCCGCCGTATCCTTCCCGATGCCGAAGATGGCGTTCGCGCCCGCATCGTCACGGCCTATCGCGAGGTGTTCTTCGATGTGCGCAGGTTCGACAGCGTCGACGAGCCGCTTTTTCCCGGCATCCTGGCGCTGCTCGACGCGCTCGAGGCGCGCGGCATCATTCTCGGCATTGCCACCGGCAAGATCGAGCGCGCATTGAATCTGACGCTGGAACGCCACGGTCTTCTATCTCGCTTTGCGACACGCCAGACGGCGGACAAGGCGCCGGCGAAGCCCGATCCGGCCATGCTGAACCGCGCAATGGCGGAAGTCGGCGCGACGCCGGCGCGAACCGTCATGATCGGTGATTCGGTCTACGACATTCTGATGAGCAGAAATGCCGGCGTGCGCGCGGTCGGCGTCGTCTGGGGCCAGGACAACGCTGGCGAGCTGGCGGCGGCCGGTGCGGATTTCCTCGCGCGAGACGCTGCGGCGGTGTCGGCCTGGGTGTTGGGCGTGGCGGGTGACAGTGATTGAGGCCGGTTGAACGCAGCCGCTTTCGTGCAATGTTTCCGTTGCGCGCCGCCGGGTCCGGCTACGGCGGCGGGGCGGCCGGTAGGTAGCCGTAGCGCCGCATCATGGGCGCGCAGTGCGCTTCGATTTCTGCGCGCTCGGCATCCGCCAGCTCGCGGCGCGCCGGCGTGTAATTCTTGGCTTGCGCCAGGTGCTGCGTGATGACGGCCTCGACGCGCTCGAACGGTCCGAAATCGAGCCCGGCATAGAGGCGCCGCATCTCGCGCAGGGGATCGGCCACGAGGTCTTCGTAGCGAAGCTCGTAGAAGCGGTCGCGTCCCACGGACGGTGCCGCGCGTTCGAGGGCGCGGTGCACGCGCCCGTGCAGCGCGAGCGCCAGCGCGCGGATGCGCTGGTGGTCCGGCGGCTGCAGTCCGAAGCACTGCGCCAATGCGCCGATCATGTTCCGTGTCGAAGGGATCACCGCGCGTGGATCGCGGACGATGTGGACGAAGCGGGCGCGGGGATAGGCTTGGGCGAGCACACCGAGGCGCGCCGTATGCGGCGGCGACTTCAATACGGCGGGCCTCGGATCGCGGCATGCCAGCGCGCGGAGAAACCGCCGATGCGCCGCGCGCCAGCGATCGACCGAGGCGGCCGGAACGCCGTCGAAATCGAGATACGCCAAATCCGGCGAGTCCATGCGCGAGAAGAAGAACATCGAGTAAGGCGAGGGCGTTCCGCAGGCGAACAGGGCGAACTCGTCTTCCTGCGGACGCTCGACGCTCCACGGCATTTCGTCCTGCGGGCGTCGCCGCGGCGACAGAATCCGCACGAGGGGGCCGAGCACGCGTTCCGTGACCAGAAAGTGACCGGGCGCGAAACAGGCGTAGGAGCTCGGGAAGCCGAATTGCGGGTCGAGCGAAAGCAGTTCGTGCAGAAGCGTGGTTCCGCTGCGCCAATGGCCCAGCACGAAAACCGGATCGCGAACCTCGCGCCGTCGAACCAGCACGACCGCGTTCTGCAACGGCGCGAGCGCCGAGTTGAACAGCGATAGGATGCTGCCGAGAGCCAGGAACACCAGCCGGCTCCAGTGAACGGCGAAGCCGTGCCGTGCGAGCATCCGCCACCACGCGGAGGCACCGACGCCGGCCCAAATGGGTATCAGGTAAAAAGGACGTCGCGCCGCCCGGCCCGTCGGGGCGTTCGGCGCAGGCACGGTCAGCTCTCGGGAAAAACGAATGGGCGAGGGCGAGATGGCGGAAGGGGTGGGATTCGAACCCACGGTACAGCTAAGCCGCACACCTGATTTCGAGTCAGGCCCATTCGACCACTCTGGCACCCTTCCGCGGGAAGGGGGGATACATAGCGATCAGCGGTGCCGGTGCCAAGGCCCGCGGTGGCGGCGGTCTGCGGCGTCCTGACCCGTCCCCCGCGGGTACCGCGACCCGCGTCCGCTCACGGCCGCGGGATGTATTGCCAGAGCCAGGTTTCGGTGAGCGGCTTGCCGTCGAGGCGCAGAAACAGCCGCAGATCGACCGGCTCGCGCCCGCTGGCGGCAACGTCGATGAAGGCGCGCCAGCGCTTCGTGCCCACGACGCGGTGACTGTAGACGTTGTCCACCGTGCCGCCCGCGGGCGTGACCACGACCTCGACCGTCTCGCGCGCGCTTTCGGGCAGGTCCGCGATCGGTCCGCCGATAAAATCGACGACGACCTTGCGTTTGTTGCGGGGCCGGGGCTGACCCGGCCGGCCGGCCATGCCGGTCCAGGTGGATATGGCGCGGCCGAGCGCCGGCATGAACGGCTCCTCGTCCACCCAGTGCAGCCGGTAGCGGAACGACCACTCGGATCCGCGCGTCGCCGGCGCCTTCGGCACCCAATAGGCGACGATGTTGTCGTGGATTTCGTCGTCGGTCGGAATCTCCACGAGCTGAACCGAGCCCTCGCCCCACGCGCCGACCGGCTCGACCCACACGCTCGGGCGCTTGTTGTAGAAAACGCCGTCGTCCTGATAGTTCTCGAACTCGCGGTCGCGCTGCAGCAGCCCGAAGCCCTTCGGGTTGTTGTCGAGGAACGAGCTCGTGCGCACCGTCGGCGGATTGTTGAGCGGCCGCCAGATGCGCTCGCCCGAGCCGGTCCAGACCGCGAGGCCGTCGCTGTCGTGGATCTGCGGGCGCCAGTCGGTCGCGAGCGGCCGGCTGTTCTTGCCGTACCAGAACATCGAGGTGAGGGGCGCCACGCCC
>CAZUYG010000600.1:0-3107 GCA_964624265.1 uncultured Candidatus Odyssella sp. | reverse complement strand
ATGGCCGGCGATGTGCTCGCGGCGCGCGCGCGTCGCGACCAGCGCGCCCTTCCCGCCCCGCTTCACGATCACCGTCTGGGCGCCGAACGCGAACACGGCATCGGCGACGGCCTCGGGTTCTTTGTGCCCCCACAGCGCCGCCGCCTCATCGTCGCTGGTGAACACGGTGCCGGCGAGGCGGCACGCCGCTTCGATCGCCGGCCGCGCCCTTTCGAGCGGCCAGAGCCGCAGGCGCAGATTGGTGTCGTAGGCGATGGCGACGCCGTGCTTTTTCGCGAGCGCCATCGCGTGCAGCGCCGCCTCGTTCGCGCTGGCGCTGATCGCCTGGCTGATCGCCGACGTCTCGAAGATTTTCGCCGCCGCGATGTAGGCTTCGGGAATCTCCGCTGGCGTCATCCGGCTCGCCGCCGAGCCCGCGCGGGCGAAGGTGAACTCATGCCCGCGCTCGGAGTGGGTGACGAAATAAAGGCCGGTCGGCGCATCGGTGCGGCGGATCACGGCGCCGGCGTCGACGCCTTCCGCCGCCCACAGCGCCATCAGCGAATCGCCGAACGGATCGGCGCCGATCGCCGTGACGTAGCCGGCCGAAGCGCCCTGCCGCGCCGCCGCGATCGCGCAGTTCGACGTGTCGCCGCCATGCCCTTCGAGCCAATGCACGCGCCCGTCCGCGCCCGGCTTCTGCCGGTTGAACTCGATCATCGGCTCGCCGAGACAGACGAGATCGGGCATCGCACTCCCCTCACGCTCCCGTCACAATAACCCGCCGGAAAGGTTGCGGCATGACGAAATCCGTCGAGTTCTTCTTCGATTACGGCAGCCCCGCTTCGCACATCGCGTTCTTCGAGCTACGCAGGATCGCGCGCGCGGCCGGGGCCGAGATCGTGTGGCGGCCGGTGCTGCTCGGCGGCATCTTCAAGGCGATCAACAGCCATTCGCCGGTGGAGATCGCGCCCAAGGGCAAGTGGATGATGTGGGACCTCGC
The DNA here is from genome assembly GCA_964624265.1 of uncultured Candidatus Odyssella sp. Taxonomy (GTDB): domain Bacteria; phylum Pseudomonadota; class Alphaproteobacteria; order Bin65; family Bin65; genus SBBV01. The sequence continues at coordinate 2,125 of CAZUYG010000600.1, read as the reverse complement.
GAACTACGCCGCACGCTACGGCGTGCCGTTCGTGCACAATCCGCATTTCGTCATCAACACGCTGGCGATCATGCGCGGCGCGATCGTGGCCGAGCGGCGCGGCGAGCTCGAGCGCTATTCCGAGGCGATGTTCCACGCGATCTGGCGCGACGCGCTCGACATGGACGAGCCCGCCGTGATCGGCCAGGCGCTCTTGAAATACGGCTTCGACGCCAAGGCCTATTTCGCCGGCGTGCAGGAAACCGCGGTGAAGGATGACCTCAAGGCGCGCACCGATGCGGCCGTGGCGCGCGGCGTGTTCGGCCTGCCTACGTTCTTCGTCGACGGGAAGATGTGGTGGGGCCAGGACCGGCTGGATTGGGTGAAGGACGCCTTCAGGGCCTGAGGCCGCGCCGCGCCAGCCCTGGACCGTCATATCGCCGTCACGCTACGGTGTTATCCGCCTTCGCATGGGGTCACGCGCGTCGCCAGTAAGCCTGGCCGAGCAGATGCGCCGGAGGCATGGCGGGGAGCGGCGCGTGCACGCGATTTCGGTCGACCAGGTCAGCAAATACTGGGGCGCCACGCACGCGGTGGATCGCGTCAGTTTCGAGGCCGAGGCCGGCGCGCTGATCGTGCTGCTGGGGCCTTCGGGCTGCGGCAAATCGACGACGCTGCGCCTCATCGCCGGCCTCGAGCGGGCCGATGGCGGCCGCATCCTGATCGGCGGGAAAGACGTCACGCACGCGGCGCCGTCGCAGCGGCAGATCGCGATGGTGTTCCAATCCTACGCGCTGTTTCCGCATTTGACCGTGGCGGAAAACATCCTGTTCGGCCTGAAAGTGCGCCGGGTCGCCCGCGCCGACCGCGATGCGCGGCTGAAGCGCGTCGCCGATCTGCTCGGCCTCGCCGCGCTTCTCGAGCGCAAGCCGAGCCAGCTCTCGGGCGGACAGCAGCAGCGCGTCGCCCTCGGGCGCGCGGTGATCGCCGAGCAGCCCGTGTGCCTCATGGACGAGCCGCTCTCCAATCTCGACGCGCAGCTGCGGCACGACATGCGCCGCGAAATCCGCGCGCTGCAGCAGTCGCTCGGCATGACGATGGTCTACGTCACGCACGATCAGGCCGAGGCGATGAGCATGGCCGACCGCATCATCCTGATGCGCCAGGGCCGCATCGAGCAGAACGCCGCACCGGCCGAGCTCTATCAGCGCCCCGCCACGCTGTTCGCGGCGCAGTTCATCGGCACGCCGCCGATGAACATCCTGCCGCTGGCCGACGGCGCGGGCGGCGCGGTCGTCAAGGGCAGCGCCGGCCCTGCCGTCCATGAAGGCAAGGGCGAAGGGCTGGCGCTCGGCCTCCGGCCCGGAGACATCACGCTGGGCGAAAGTGCCGGCCTGCCCGCGCGCGTCGCGGCCATCGAGTATCTCGGCGCTGATTCGATCGTCAGCGCCGAGGTCGGTGGCGTGACGGTCGCGGTCCGGGCACCGGGCGGCACGCGCGTGCGCGTGGGAGAAACCGTGCGCCTCGCCTGGCCGGCCGGAGCCGAACACGTGTTCGAGACGAGCACCGGCGCGCGGATCGCGGAAACGGCGCGCCCGCGCCTCGCCGCGGGCCAGCGGCGCTTCGCGTGATTGAGACGCAATAGTTCCTGCAAGGAGGGAGACGGAGATGAACCTAAGTCTGAAACGGATGCTGGGCGCGGCGATGATCGCCGGCGGTCTGGCCGGCGGCACGGCGCAGGCCGAGACGACGCTGCAATTCTACTTCCCGGTCGCCGTGGGCGGCCCGATCACCAAGATCATCGACGGCATGGTGGCCGATTTCGAGAAGGCCAATCCGGCGATCAAGGTGAAGCCGATCTACGCCGGCTCGTATCAGGACACGATCACCAAGGTGTTGACCGCGATCAAGGGCGGCGACGTGCCTCAGCTTTCGGTCATCCTCTCGACCGACATGTACACGCTGATCGACGAAGACGCGATCGTGCCGATCGAATCGCTGCTCAAGACCGAAGACGACAAGAAGTGGCTCGCCGGCTTCTATCCGGGCTTCATGGAAAACAGCCGCACCGGCGGCAAGACCTGGGGCATTCCGTTCCAGCGCTCGACGATCGTCCTGTACTGGAACAAGGACGCGTTCAAGGAGG
>CAZUYG010000599.1:0-3109 GCA_964624265.1 uncultured Candidatus Odyssella sp. | reverse complement strand
AGGTCTTTCGAGGTCGCCCAGCCATCGGCCATGGCCCAATGCACGATGAACGGCTCGGCGACGAAGTCGGGCAGCGCGCCGAGCCCCGGATACATCGCGGTGACGCCGGTCTTCTCGGGGATGAAGTCGAGGAACTCCACCTCGAGCAGATCGCCGGGCCTGGCGCCCTTGATCGCGACCGGCCCGGTGAGCGGGTGCACGGCGTTGCGCTCGAATTTCGCGAAATCGGTCTTGCCATTGGGTCCCGGCGCCAGCCGGCCGTCGGCGGCGTCGCGCGTCTCGATTGCAATCTCCTCGCCTTCGGCGACTTCGAGCAGCGGCGTGAGATCGGGATGCCAGCGATTGTGCCCGCTGTGCGGCTCGTCGCAGAGATGCTTCGCGCGGTCGATCCTCAGCCGATGCATTCCCCCTCGCCTTACTCTGCTGACGCTATGCCGGTTCCGACGCCGTGAAGGATAACAGGGAGCCGGGGAGCCGGGGAGAAGGCAAAGATTTGCCACGAAGACACGAAGGTCACGAAGGAAATCTTTGCGCGCCCTTGGCGCGCTACTTCGCCTCTTCGTGTCTTCGTGCCTTCGTGGCGAATCCTTCTTATCTTGCCTTCTCCCCGGTTCCCTGTTCACTTCACTTTCTTCACCCGCCGATGAGTTCGCGGGCGATGATGAGTTTGCGGATTTCCTGCGTGCCGGCGCCGATCTCGTTGAGCTTGGCGGTGCGGTAGAGGCGGTTGATCTCGGTGTCGCGCATGTAGCCCGAGCCGCCGAAGATCTGCACGGCCTCGGTGCAGCAGACGGTGCAGGCCTTCGCCGCCGCAAAGATCGCCGCCGCCGAGAGCTTGTGGATTTCGCCCCGCCCGCCCTCGCCGCGGTCGAGCGCGTTGCAGGCGACGAGCACGCGATACACCAGCGTGCGTGCCGATTCGAGCTCGATATACATCTCGGCGAGCTTGCTCTGGATCATCTGGAACGTCGCGATCGGCTTGCCGAACTGCACGCGCGTCTTCGCGTAGTCGATCGCGAGATCGAGCGCCCGCGCCGCGATGCCGACCGACATCGGCGCCGCCATCGCGCGCTCGAGATCGAGCCCGCTCATCATCACGACGTTGCCGCGGTTCTCGTCGCCGACGCGATTCTCCGCGGGCACCTCGCAATCCTGGAACACCAGCTCGCCGAGCGGGCTGCCGCGATAGCCCATCTTGTCGAGCTTCTGCGCGACCTTGAATCCCGGAAAGTGCTTCTCGACGATGAAGGCCGAGATGCCGTGGGCGCCCTTCCCCATATCGGTCTTGGCGTAGACGAGGAGCACGTCGGCGATCGGGCCGTTGGTGATGAACAGCTTGGTGCCGTTCAACACGTATTTGTCGCCCTCGGGCCGCGCCGTCGTGCGCATCGAGCCGAGCGCATCGGAGCCGGCGCCGGGCTCGGTCATGCCGAGCGCGCCAACCCACTCGCCCGAGCACAGCTTCGGCAGATATTTCCGCCGCTGCGCCTCGGTGCCGTTGCGATAGATGTTGTTGGCGCAGAGATTGTCGTGCGCGAGCCACGAAATGCCGACCGAGGCGTTCGCCGCCGCCAGTTCCTCGGCGACGAGGCCGGCCGAGAGATAATCGAGCCCCGCGCCGCCATAGTCCGGCGGAACGGTCACGCCGAGATAGCCCATCTTGCCGAGCGCGGGCATCACCGCCTCGGGCCACCAATCCTCGTCGTCCATCCGCTGCTGGAGCGGATAGATTTCGTTCATGAAGAACTTCTTCGCCGCATCGCGAATCTCCGCCTGCTCGGCGGTGATCTCGTAGGCTGCGTCGGAGGCGTTGCGGATGAGAGCCGTCATGGCGAGCAATGCCGACTAGCGTCGAGAGATCCTTCGCTTCGCTCAGGATGACGTTGAGGGCGCACGTTCAATCTCGTCATGCTGAGCGAAGCGAAGCATCTCTCGGCCGCAAAGTCACGCCGGCGCCGCTGCTTTCTCCGCGCGTTCGGCGAAAACTCGGGCGAACGTCTCGAACACGGGGCGCACTTCGGCGCCGGCGAGGGCGCCGTTTTCTACTAGTAGAGCGTGCGCGCGCTTCAGATTGTAGTGCGGGATGGCCGGATAGAGATGGTGTTCGATGTGATAGTTCACGCCGTGCGGGAACAGGATCCACGCGAGCCAGGCCGGGCACAGATTCGTGCGCGCCGCTTCCTGCACCGTGCCGTAGCCTGCGGGCGCGCCGTGCTCGAGCACCGCGCGGATGCGCAGCAGCACCTGGAACAGCGTCACGAGCGGCAGCACCCACAGCACTAGATACTCGAGCCACCACCCGCTGGCGATCGCGGCGGCGAGCATCGCGATCTGCACCGCCACCATGATCCAGCGATCCGTCAGCGCATGATCGCGCAGCCGCGGCGAGGTATCGCCGAGCGGGCGGATCGCGGCGTTGGTCTCGGTGTTCACCGCGGGCGCACCGAAGAAATAGGCGTAGTTCTTGTGCGCGGTGAGGCCCACGAGATCGGTGAGCAGCTTCTTCGCGAGATACCAGCGCCCGCGCGGATAGCCGGCCATCAGCGGGATGTCGGGGTCCTGCTTCGTGTAGAGGTGATTGTGGTGCAGCCGGTGCACGAGGCGGTAGGTGCACATGCTGACGCCGATCGGATAGCCGCAGAGCCGCCCGACCAACTCGTTGGCCCAGCGCCGCCCGAACAGGCGGTAATGCGTTGCGTCGTGCGCGAGGATCGCGAGTGCGTGCTGGCGCGAGACGATGACGAGGATCGCCGGCGCGATCGCCCACGGCCACCACACGATCGCTGCGGCGACGGCGGCGGCAATCATGCCCACGGTCACGAGCACGGACAGCGCCGCCTTCCAGTCCTGCTGCCGGTTCAGCTCCTGCAGCAGCGCCGGCGGCAATCCCCCGCCGCGCTGGACATGGAACTCCTCGCCCGCCGTGGCGCCGAGAGTGCTCACGGCACCGCTCCACCGACCACACTTGTCGTCCCCGCGAAAGCGGGGACCCATGCCGCCGCAGGGACGCGGCCCGTCGTCAAGATCCGTCGCTGGAGAAATGGGCCCCCGCTTTCGCGGGGGTGACAGGGGGATAAGGCGAGTTGAGCCGAGCGCAACACTTCAAGCC
>CAZUYG010000598.1:0-3117 GCA_964624265.1 uncultured Candidatus Odyssella sp. | reverse complement strand
CACCGCACGGCCAACGTGAACGAATACTCGGCGCGCTACTCGATCCTCGACCGCGAGTTCTACATCCCGGCGCCGCAGCACCTCGCCGCGCAGTCGACCGTGAACCGCCAGGGCCGCGGCGACGTGCTCGAAGGCCGCGAGGCGGAGCGCGTGCTGGCGATGCTCAAGGACGACGCCGAGCGCAACTACGACCACTACGTCGAGATGCTCAACGAGCGCGAGGACGGCACGGTCGCCGACGAGGGGAAAAGCGGGCTTGCGCGCGAGCTGGCGCGGATGAACCTGACTCTCAACGTCTATACGCAATGGTATTGGAAGACGGACCTGCACAATCTCTTCCACTTCCTCTCGCTGCGCGCCGATGCGCACGCGCAATACGAAATCCGCGCCTATGCCGACGCGATGCTCGAAACGGTGAAGCGCTGGGTGCCGGCGGCCTACGAGGCCTTCACGGACTACCGCCTCGGCGGTTTCGCGCTTTCGGCCAAGGCGCTCGATGCGGTGAAGAAGATGCTCGCCGGCGAGACCGTGACGGCCGAGAGCGCCGGTATGTCTGCCCGCGAGTGGCGCGAGTTGATGGCGGCGCTCGGGCGTTAACCTTCGCGGCGTCGCAAGGCGGGTACACAACCGGCCCTCCGGCGACGTATAAACGGGCAGTCTAGGGGCATTTCTCGGGGGACGCGCGATGCCTGCTCTCTCAACTTTGGTGCGCTTCGGCGGAGCGGCGCTGCTCGCGTCGGGACTTGCCGCCTGCGCCTCGCAGCAATCGACCATGCCGGCGCCGCAATATGCGGACCGCGTCGTGGTCGAGAAATCCAACCGCAGCATGCACCTGATGCAGAACGGCCGCGTGCTGAAAAGCTACAGGGTGGCGCTCGGCGGCGATCCGGTGGGCCACAAGATGCAGCAGGGTGACAGCCGGACGCCCGAGGGCGTCTACATGGTCGATTTCCGGCGCACGGTGAGCCGCTTCAACCTCGCGCTCCGGATCAACTATCCGAATCAGCAGGACCGGCAGCTTGCGGCGTCGCGCGGGGTCGACCCGGGTGGCGAGATCTACATTCACGGGCAGCCGACCGGCGGGGTGAACCCCGCGCGCCTTGCACAGACCGGCCCCGACTGGACCGATGGCTGCATCGCCGTGACGAATCGGGAGATGCAGGAAGTCTTCGCTCTGGTGCGCGACGGGACGGCAGTCGAAATCAAGCCGTAAGGCCGCCGGCGGCGGCAACAGGGCCTTTCCGGCCGGCAGATCGGTCCTGCCAGCAAACCGGAGCGGCGAAGTTCGGGGACACGTTCGGACGATGGGGCCTAAAGACAAATCCGCGCTGGTAACGCGTCGCGCCGGCGTGGCCGGCGGCGCGGCTTCCGTGTTTGCCGGTGTGCCGGCGCTGGGCGCGACGCCGCGCCCGGCCGTGCCGGTCGATCTCGTGGTCGTCGTCAAACGCCGGCGGCTGTTGCAGCTGCTGTATCGCGACCGGATCATGCGGACCTATCGCGTGGCGCTCGGCAGCAATCCGGTCGGCCACAAGCGTGATCGCGGCGACGGCCGAACGCCCGAGGGCCTCTACCGCATCGACTTCAAGAAGCCCGAGAGCAAATTCAGCCTGGCGCTGCATATCGACTATCCCAACGAGCGCGACCGCGCGCAGGCCGCGCGGCGCGGTGCCGATCCCGGCGGCGAAATCTACATCCACGGCCACCCCAAGGCGGCGACCGAGTTCGCCTATTTCCGGCTCAAGTTTTCGCGCGAGGACTGGACCGACGGCTGCATCGCGCTGCCCGACGCGCAAATGACGGAAATCTATCGCTCCGTGCTCGCGGGCACGCCGATCCTGATCCGTCCGTAAAACCGCAGAGAGATTTGAGATTTTGCTTGGCCGGCGCGCCGGCCATGGTTAAGATTCTTGCGCTCGGGGGAGCTACCGGTTTAACCGTGCCGCAAGGCAATCGGTTAATGCGTAGGGAACGGCGCCGCTTAACGCGGAACAGAGCGAAATAGGGGACGCTGGCGCGTCCGGCTACTCGAGGGAGATCAATGCCTGCCATCAAGATCGCGACGGGCTTCCGCCCGCCCCTTCTTGCCATCCTCATGCTCGCCGGTTTCGGGGCCGCCGGCTGCTCCAATCTCGGAACGCCGCTTGAGGGCGAGACACCCTCCCGCCAGGTCCAGAGCGGCCGACAGACACCCGCCCAGTCGCTGGCCCATGCCGATGCCGACAAACAGATGCTGGCGCTCGGCATCGTTTACCGCCGCGTGCCCGACGAGGACAGCGAACGCGGCTGCGTGATCGAGAACGGCGTCGAGGTGAGCCGCATCGGCAACGTGAAGCTCACGCGCCCGGCGCTGCTCACGCAGGACATGGCGATCCGCCTCGGCCGCTGGGTGAAGGATTCGCTCGAGCCCGAGATCCAGAAGACCTATCGCACGCAGCTGGCCGCGCTCGACGTGGGCGGCAGCTATTCCTGCCGCAACATCTACGGCAAGCCGTTCGGCGGCCGCTTCGCCGGCCGCCTCTCCGAGCACGCCTTCGCCAACGCGATCGACATTGGCGGCTTCAAGCTCGCCGATGGCCGCTCCGTCGAATACCTGCATCATTGGCAAGGCAAGGACGGCTCGCGCGAATTCTTCCTCGCCACGAGCACCAGCGCCTGCGAGATCTTCAACACGACGCTGACCCCGGACTACGACCGCTTCCACCGCAACCACATCCACATCGACGCCTCGCCGAAGAAAGAAGGCGATGCGAAGTTCTGCGGCATCAAGGGCCGCTTCGCGCCCGGATCGGTGCCTGCCTTTGCGCGGTACAAGATGCCGGGCAAGAAAAAGTGGAAGGCAACCGGCAAGAAGCATCCGGCGAAGAAGCGAATTACGGCGAAGAAGCGGGCGTAGCGCCGGCCCGATCGCCGGTTTCGACGCGAGAAGGGCGAAAGAGGGCCTGCGCCTTCTACGCGCCCGCGTATTTCACCACCTTCTGCTCGATCGCGCCGAAGATCGAGGCGCCGGCCGCATCCTGCATGTCGAGCCGGATCGTGTCGCCGAAACGCATGAACGGCGTCACCGGTTTGCCGTTCTTGATCGTCTCGATCGCGCGGATTTCCGCGATGCAGGAACAG
>CAZUYG010000597.1:0-3118 GCA_964624265.1 uncultured Candidatus Odyssella sp. | reverse complement strand
GTTCGACACCGAATTGGGCGTGGACTTGCCGTCGACGAAGATGACGCCGTCGCCGCCGAGATCGAACTTCACGGTCGCATCGAGGCCGGAATTGGTGCCGACTTTTTCCTTGATCTTGTTGGTAAGCTCATCGATGCCCATGGGGGCGCGACTCCTGTTTGGCTGCGGCGGAAGGCGCCGGATATAGCCCGTTTGCACCGCCGGGAAAACCCCCGCGCGCGGGCGCGGGCGGGGCACCATATTGCCGCGTGCAGGGGCAGGGCCTAATCTCCGCGCCATGTCGAAATCCAAGAGACTCATCGTCGGAATCAGCGGCGCGTCGGGGATCATCTACGGCGTCCGTGTGCTGGAAGCGTTGCGCCAGGGCGGAGTCGAGACGCACCTCGTCATGTCGCGCTCGGCCGAGGTGACGCTCGCCTACGAAATGGGGATGAAGGTCGCGGAGGTTCACGCGCTGGCCGACGTCGTGCACCCGATCCAGGACATCGGCGCCTCGATCGCCTCGGGGTCGTTCCGCACCGAGGGGATGATCGTCGCCCCGTGCTCGATCAAGTCGATGTCGGAGATCGCGGCCGGCACGACCGGCACGCTGCTGACGCGCGCGGCCGACGTGGTGCTGAAGGAGCGCCGGCGCCTCGTGCTCATGGTGCGCGAGACTCCGCTCCACATGGGGCATCTGCGCACCATGGCCAATGTTTCGGAAATGGGCGCGATCGTGATGCCGCCGGTGCCGGCCTTCTACCACAAGCCGAAAACGATCGACGACATCGTGAACCAGACCGTGGGCCGCGCGCTCGACCTGTTCGGCTTCGATCTCGGAATCGTCAAGCGCTGGGGCGAAGAGCCGGCGGAGGGCGAGGAGCGCCCGGTGCGGCGCTTCCGCAAGGGATAAGGCGGCCATGAGCCGCGGCGCGCAGGACCTGCCGCCGCACGGCGCCTCCGGCGCCTTCGATCTCGATTTGACCGGCATCCAGTCGAGCATCGTCCGGCGGGGATACGCCTATTGGCGTGGCCGCTGCGCGGACCGCCTGCCGTCGCGCGCCATGATCGACCCGACGGACATCCCCGCGCTCTTGCCGCATGTCGTCATTCACGGCGTGCAGCGGGAGCCGCTCGACTTCGTCTACCGCCTCATCGGCACCGAAGTGCGACGGCACATGGCGGAAGACCGCACCGGGCAATGGATGTCGGCGGTTCCGGGCCAGCGACCGCCAAGCCAGATCTGGGATAACCTCGCGCGCCTCGTCGCGACCGGGCGCCCGATTCTCAACCAGACGCCCTACACCGGCCCGCACCGCGATTTCCTCCGAATGGAAAGCGTGCAGCTTCCGCTCGCCGCCGACGGCGTGAAGGTCGACATGATACTCGTGTTCGTCGATTTCCTGCGCCCGCGCTGACGCGGCCGAAGGCGCGGCCACGATCCTCTTCCGGCGCAGCGGAGCCGGGGCTAATCTTCGCCGGCGGGGCGCACCACGCGCGCTCGCCATCGGGGGCGGAACGCGCATGGCCGGCAATCACCTCCACGATCTCGCCGCGATCATCGCGGACCTCGAAGCCAAGGGCCGGCTTGCGCGCGTGCGCACGGAAGTCGATGCGCGCCACGAGCTCGCCGGGATCGCCGCCAAACTCGAAGGCGGGCGCAAGGCCGTGCTGTTCGAGAAGGTGAAGGGCCATCGCTGGCCGGTGTTCGCCGGCCTCTACTGGAACCGCGGTCTGCTCGCCGATCTCATGCGCACGGACGAGCGTGCATTGCCGCAATACCTCGCCGACGGCATCGCGAAATGGCAGCGCGAGCCGGTCGAGCCGGCCGTGGTGAAATCCGGCCCGGTGCTCGACGTCACGGAGCGCGACGTCGATCTCGGCAAGATCCCGGTGCCGGTGCACGCGCTGAAGGACGCCGGACCCTATTTCGACGCCGCCGTTGTGATCGCGAAGGATCCCGAAAGCGGCGTCCGCAACGCCTCGATCCAGCGATTCCAGGTCGTCGACCGTAATACGCTGCACGTCAACATCGATGCTGGGCGGCACCTCGAGACCTATCTCGAGCGGGCCAAGCGCATGGGGCGCAGCCTCTGGATCACGCTCAACTGCGGCGTCGGGCCGGGCCTGCATTTCGCTGCCTCGGCGCCCGCCGAAGCGGCGCCGATCGAGCGCGACGAGCTCGGCATCGCGAGCGAATTCCACGGCGCGCCGCTCGAACTCGTGCCCGGCACAGAATCGGATGTCGAGATGGCCGCGCATGCGATGTGGGCGCTCGAATGCGAAATGATCCCCGGCGAAGTCGCGCCCGAGGGTCCGTTCGCCGAGGTGACGGGATACTACGCGCCGATGGCGCCGCGTCCGGTCGTCCATGTGCGCCGCATCCATCGCCGCGCGGCGCCGGTGTTCCACACGATCCTCTCCGGCGCCGAAGTGTGGAATTCGGTCGGCCTGCTCGGCGAGGCGAACGTGCTCGCCCTGCTGCGCCGCCAGGTGCCCGGCGTGCGCGACGTCTATTTCACGCATGGCGGCGCCGGCTTCTATCACGCGGTCGTGCAGATCGCGCCGACGCGCGCCGGCTGGTCGAAGCAGGCGATCCTCGCCGCCTTCGCGGCGTTTCCGCCGCTCAAGATCGTCACCGTCGTCGATGACGACGTCGATATCCGCAACGCGCAGGATGTCGAATGGGCGATGGCGACGCGGCTCGATCCCGCGTCCGGCATCTTGCGCATCGACAACGCTTTCGGTCACGGACTGAATCCGTCGTTCCCGGACTATGTCGGCCCGAAAGTCGGCTTCGACGCGACTCAGCCATTCCCGAAGCGTCCGGAATTCGAGCGCGTCGCGTTCAAGGCCGTTGCGCTCGAAGCCTATGACATCGCCGGTGCCGAGGCGCCGTCTCTGCGCGTCGTCGCGGCTCCCGTGGCCGTTGCCGCCGTGGCGCCGAAATCGCCGCCCGCGGAGCAAGCGGCCGGCGATTACGACACCAATCGCATTTGGGAGCGCGAACTGGCGGACTGGAAAAAGGGCCGCGAGGGCGCTGCGCCGGCGGCCGGCCCCGCGCCGGCCGATGATTGGGATGAGAATCGCTGGTGGAAACGCGTATTGGTGGAGATGAAGCGGGAGCGGGCCGCGAAAC
>CAZUYG010000596.1:0-3119 GCA_964624265.1 uncultured Candidatus Odyssella sp. | reverse complement strand
GCCACCCTTGCCGTTGTGGTGAACCCCTTTAGCGGCTTGCTTGCTCGCGCGACCAAGCGTCGAAGTTTTTCCCGTCAAATCGCGCGGTCATGGCGTCGGAATCTTGAGCTTGTGGCACTCGGCGAAGTGCGCGCCGAGGTCTTCGATCTTCTCGTGCGGGTTAAAGCCGGCCGGCGGCTTGTTCGTCAGCCGCAGCAGCCGCACCCACGTCCGCGCCGGCAGCGCGACGATCGTCTCGCCGCCGTTGTCGCGCATGAACAGCACATCGTTGTCGCCCAGCCAGCCGCGCAGCCAGCCGGGCAGCGCCGCGCGGATCTTGGCCTCGCAGCAGAGCGGGGCGACGTCCCGGCCGAACGCATAGACGTCGAGGTCGTGGCCGCCGGATTGGTAGCGGGCGCCGCCGGAGAGCGGCACGCGCTCGGCGTGGACGCCCATCTCGACATGCCATTTCCGCACGTCGTTTTCGTATTTGTAGCCCTTCACGCGGGAGGGCTTACCCACGGCGGCGCCTCGCCTGCCGCAACAGCTTGGTCGTGTAGTCGCGCAGCTCGCGCTCGCGCTGGCGCTTGGTGCCGCGCGGCGCGTGGGCCGCCCTGAATTTCAGCCAATCCCAGCGGGCCACCGACATCATCGCCCCTCCCCGGCCAGCAGGGCGGGCGCGGTTTGTTCGGGTTGACGGTCTGTAACCACTGTGGATACATTTTGCGGCATGGATGCCGCAGCGCCAGCCCTCGGCTTGCGCCCAAACACGTCAGGGCGCAGCTCGTATCGAGTGACCGCGCCGTGCGTGCGGGCCTCGATTTGCCGCGCCAATCTTGGAGAAACCTTGCGTTTGCCGAGCAGAAATTCGCTCGAACGCTGGCGGGTGATGCCGAGGTGGCGCGCGAGTTCGCTGTTCGTGAACCCGTGCAGGCGCTGGTACTTTCGAAGCTTCATGTCACCCGTTGTAACTAACGGTACGGCTACACGTCAATAGGGATTGTACCCATGATAGGGACGGACACTGCATTTAGTTCGTGGCAGCCTCGGCGGATGGCACCCCCGTCCGATCCGCCCCTTGAGGCTTGGCGCAAAGCATTCGGAGTGAAGAAAGCCGAATTTGCGCGTATCTGTGGCCTGCGTAGACAGAAACTTCACCAATTAAACACTGGTGAACACGCGCTTTCCTATGAAAAGCGCGTCGAAATTACTCGCGCTATTAATGGTAAATATCCACTGGACCTGCTGCCCGATGATTTATTGCTCAATCCTACTAGCGCAATGCGTTTAAAGTTGTCACAAATATCAGCGTCGCCACCGACCGGCGATGCCGTGAGCAGGGAGACAGACACCGTGAAAAGCGTCCTGCGACCCATCGTGCGTACGTTGGTCCAGCAGTACGGATTCGAGGCCGTGGTTAGGGAGGCCGCAACGGTCTCGAAAGAGGAGACCGAGCAAGCCCACCCCCATCAGCGCCGGCGAACGTCGTAAAGTTTCCGGCGCCCGAATCTCGGTAATGAACTGGGGCCGCAGAGGATCGCGGCCCCTTTTATTTTGGCCGGAACACGGCCACGATGACGACCGGCAGCGCCAGCGCCACCAGCATCCAGATCAGCTCGCCATAGGTCCACATCACGGCCTCCCGCATTTCGCGTAGGCGCCGCCGGAGTATTTCGGCCAGTCGATCGCGTGGCCCGCGGCGACCATCATGCAGTTGAGCGAATAGCCGCCCGGCTGCTGGAACCATCCGCCCAAGAGGCCGGCCACCGAGCACACGCCCACGTCCCGGCCATAGCGGTCCTTCCCGCGCACCAGGCAGCGCACCTCGGTGTTCCGTACTAGATAGTCTAAATGGTCATGAGCGGCGCGGGCGGCGCGGGGATCCTCGCGGCACCAGTCCCCACGCCCGGCGCAGGTGTAGTCCGGCGCGTCGATTCCATGCAGGCGGATACGGCGGCCATCGCAGGCGAGGGTATCGCCGTCGATCGCGACGCACAGCCCGGCGGCAAAGATCAATTCGAGCATCCGATTATAGAACCACGCGCCCACCGCAGCGTCTGTCGCTCATGTGGTGACAATTCGCTGTTGACAAAATGTAACCATGCTAGTTACGTTGTCACCATCGGTGCATCGGCGCACCGCACACAGAGGGCGATGACGATGACCGACGCCGAAGTGATCGACTCGATGCTGGATCGTCTCAGCGGGAAAAGGGCGGCGCCGACCGTGCGCGATGCGCTGCGCCGTGCTGAACAGGCGCTCGATCTTGTCGTCAATTGCGATGCTCTAAGCCCGACACTCAGGCCAGAGCGCCGCGATGATGCGGCCGCCAGCTCGCAGCGGCGAGAAGATGTGCTGCGCGAGGCAAGCCGAGCATTGAACGAAGTCCGCGCCGCGCTTGCCGCCGATGAGAAGGACGAAAGCGAGTTGGTGGCGACGCTGGAATACATCGCCGCCCGTCGGGATGGCGTTTCATCAGGAACAGCGTTCGACCAACTCGCCGACGTTCGCGAAGTGGCGCGGAAGGCTCTCGCCAAGCACGCCAAGGAGTGATGTATGGACACGAACCCCAACTATCCATCCCCTTCGCGCGACCAGCTCTGGCGCGAGCACGACGCAGCGCAGCGGCAGGCCGATCAACAGCGGTATCTCGCGAAGTTCAAACCGATATTCGAGGACATCGCGCGAAGCATCGCGGCGCTGGAAGTCCTTGCGGAATACGACAGCGCGGCCCGCGACGCCGCGAACGGCCTTAAGGACGCGCTGCACGATGCCCGGTGGACCGTGGAGAGCAACGCATGAACAACATCACCGACAGGGTTCCAATGATGCCGGATGATTCACGGTCAGCGGGGGATGAGGAACGCGATGCTCAAGGCTGAATGGATTGACGGGAAGCGCGAGCCGAGGTGCCCGCCCGATCCGGCGTTCCCTGACGGCATTGATCTCGACGTGTCGCATGGCGCGGTCGCCTCCTGCCACACGCTCTTGGATTATCCGGCGCCGCGCTGCGGCTACTTCGTCGTGACCTGCGAGACGTGCAACCAGCGGGTTGTCGTGACCACGGCCGGGCGGCCCGACGATCCGCGCTCCATCAAACTCGGCTGCTTATCGAGAGGGACGGCATGAAACCAATTCTC
>CAZUYG010000595.1:0-3123 GCA_964624265.1 uncultured Candidatus Odyssella sp. | reverse complement strand
GCCGACCTGCGCCGCGACGTGGACGCGTTTCAGCGCGACCTCGACAGACGGATCGCGGAGGAAGTGCGCGACCTCCTCGCGCAGGCGCGGCGGCTGATTCGCGAGGAGAATTTCGACGAAGCGGCGAAACGCCTCGACCAGGCGGCGGAGCTCGATTCGAAGAACGCGGAACTCGCCGCCGCGCGCCGCGATCTCGACGAAGCGAAAAAGAAACCACCGCCGCCGCCGGACCCGGATGCGGCCGAGCGCGAGCGGACGCGCGGCATCGTTCGCGCCAGTGCCTACGACGCCCGGGCGCGGCGCGGCGCGGCCTATTACGGGTTCGGCGAGCGCGCGCTCGGCGCGCCGGCGCTGCCCTATCTCCAGCGTGCGGCGGATGCGGCGCGGGCCGAGGCGAACGCGCATCTCGTGCTGGCATGCGGTTACGACCAGCTCGAAGCGAAGGATGCGGCCGACGGGCGCAAGCTTGCGCAAGAGCGCTGCGAGACGGCGCAAACCGAGGCCGTTCGGCGCGGCGTGGCGGCGTCGCGCGTGCGCCTCGCTTACGCGGCGCCGGGCAAGGGGCCCGAGTTCCGCCGCGTCGCCTTCGCCGTGCAATCCGACAAGCCGGCCGAGCCGGCGAAGCCGCCGGAAGCCGCGAAACCGCCCGATGTGCGGCCCGGCGTGTTGCAGCTCGAAGGCCGCACCGCGCGGCTCTCGCGCATTTCCGCCGAACGCCGCTCCGTGATGCGCATCGAGCTGAAATTCGGCGCGGGCGGTTCGCTGGCCGTTTCCTGCAGCTCCGAAGCCGCCAGCGGCGGGCAGAGCGCCTGTTTCAGTCAGCTTAGCGGGAGCGGGCGTTGGTCGCTGAACGGCGCCACGCTGTGCGTCACGGCGCCGGTGATCAATCTGTCCGGCAATTCCTGCTACGAGGTGTCGGGCAGCGGCAATCAATATCGGCTGAGCGGCGGCGGCCTGCTCGCCGGCGCGATGCTGCTGCAATGAGCGCGGCGAACGAGTGGCTGTGGCGCGGCATCGCGCTTCTGGGCCTGGCCGCCGGCGCCGCCGCGCTGGCGCTGCATTTTTCGGGCGGCATCGGGAATCGCGTGGCGGGAACCGCCGACGCGCCCACGCCGCCCCGCGTTTCGGCGGCGCCGGCACTGGCGGGGCGCACCGCCACGCTGTCGCGCCTCCTGGCGGAGCGGCGCGCGGTGGCGCGGGTCGAGATGGCGTTCGGCGACAAGGGCGTGCTCGACGTGATCTGCCGCGCCGAGGCCGCCGATGGTGCGATCACCGCGTGTTTCGGCAGCGAAAAAGGCACGGGCACGTGGTCGATCGAGGGCGCGAGCCTGTGCATCTCGGCCGCCGTGCTCGGGCTCGAATCGGCGCATTGCTACGCGCTCGGCGGCGAACCTCCGGCCCTGACCCTCGAAGGCCCCGGCATCCTTGCCGGAAACATGCGCCTGCGCTGACGCGTTTCCAGCATTGCCCGCGTTGCGCCGGGGCGGCCTTGCCGCTATGCCAGCGCGACCCCGCCACTGCGAACCCCCGATGACAGCCTATCCGCACCTGTTCACGCCGATCGCCGCCGGCCCGTTCACGCTGCCGAACCGCATCATCATGGGCTCGATGCACACCGGGCTCGAGGGCGAGCGGGACGGCGTTTCGCGCATCGCGGCGTTTTATGCCGCGCGCGCCCGCGGCGGCACCGCGCTGATCGTGACCGGCGGCTACGGCCCCAATCGCGCCGGCCGCATGACGCCGCACCCGGCGTTCATCGCCAGCCGCGAAGACGCAATGGCGCTGAAGCCGGTGGCCGAAGCGGTGCATGCCGAGGGCGGGCGCATCCTGCTGCAGCTCCTGCACAGCGGCCGTTACGGCTACCACGACGAGATCGTGGCGCCGACGGCGATCAAATCGCCGATCAACAAGGGCGTGCCACGTGCGCTTTCCGCCGCCGAAGTCGCGCAGACGATCGAGGACTACGCGGCCGCCGCCGCCTATGCCCGCGAGGCCGGCTTCGACGGCGTCGAGATCATGGGCTCGGAAGGCTATCTCATCAGCCAGTTCCTCGCCGCGCGCACCAATCAGCGCACCGACGAGTGGGGCGGCTCGTTCGAGAACCGGCTGCGCTTCCCGGTCGAGGTGGTGAAGCGCGTGCGTGCCCGGCTCGGGCGCGATGCGCTGCTGATGTACCGCATCTCGGCGCTCGAGCTGGTCGATGGCGGGCTCGGTCTCGACGAGATCAAGCGCACGGCCGCTTCCGTGGAGGCGGCGGGCGCCGACATCCTCAACACCGGCATCGGCTGGCACGAGGCGCAGATCCCGACGATCAACCAGGCGGTGCCGCGCGCCGGCTATGCCTGGGCCGCCGGCCTGCTGAAGCCGGCGGTGAAGATTCCCGTCGTCGCCAGCAACCGCATCAACGCGCCCGAAACGGCCGAGCAGATCGTCGCGTCCGGCCAGGCCGACATGGTGTCTCTGGCGCGCGCGCTGCTTGCCGACGAGGCGTTCGCGAACAAGGCCAAGGCGGGCGATCGCCCGGGAATCAACGTCTGCATCGCGTGCAACCAGGCCTGCCTCGATCATTATTTCACGTTCAAGCCGGTGACCTGCCTCGTGAACCCCAGCGCGCTGCGCGAGGAGGAGTTCGCACCGGCGCCGGCCAAGGCGAAGAAGCGCGTCGCCGTGATCGGCGGCGGCTTGGCGGGCATGGCGGCCGCTTCGGCCGCGGCCGAGCGCGGCCCCGCCGGCACCCACTACGAGGCGGCGAACGAGCTCGGCGGCCAGTTCAATCTCGCGAAGCGCATTCCGGGCAAGCAGGAGTTCGCCGAAAGCGTCGCCTATTTCGCGGAGCGCATGCGGCGTGCCGGCGTGACCGTAAAGCTTGGGACGCGTGCCGATGCGGCCGCACTGAAAGCGGCCGGCGCCGCGCACGCCATCGTTGCCAGCGGGATCGCGCCGCGCGCACTTTCAATTCCCGGCGCGGACCATGCGAAGGTCGTGTCCTATGTCGATCTGCTCGCCGGCCGCGCCCAGGCGGGGCAGCGTGTCGCGATCGTCGGCGGGGGCGGCATCGGCTTCGACGTTGCGCTGTTTCTCGTCGAGCGTGCCAGCCGCACGCATCTCGATCCGGCGGCGTTC
>CAZUYG010000594.1:2017-3124 GCA_964624265.1 uncultured Candidatus Odyssella sp. | reverse complement strand
CGAACGGGAAGTGAGGGCCGGCGCCGCGCTACTGCAGCCGGCGCGGCAGCTCGGCGATCGCGTCGCCGATCAGCGACTGCGCCTTCGCCGGATCGAGCTTCTCGGTGGGGATCTTCTGCGTGGCCGACACGGCGATGTCGGCGGCGAGATTGCGGACTTCGGCCAGCGCCTGCGCTTCGGCCTGCGCGATGCGGTCGAGCGCCTGCTGCTCGCGCCGCTTCAGCGACGCGGCGAGCTCGGTCTCGGCCTTGGCCTTGAGGCGCGTGGCCTCTTCGCCGGCCTGCTTCACCATCGCCTCGGCCTCGCCGAGCGCCTCGCGCTGCTTTTTCTGATAGTCGGCCAGCAGTGCCTGCGCTTCCTCGCGCAGCCGCTGTGCTTCGTCGATTTCCGCCTTGATGCGGGCCGCGCGCGAGTCGAGCCCGCCGACCAGGGCCTTGCGCGCCTTCCAAACCATGAAGGCGACGAACAGGATGAACGCGACGAGGACCCAGAACTCGCCGCCGTGCAGATCGAACAGGCCCTTGAGCCAGCCCGAGATCGTGCCTTGCTCCTGATGGCCCTTGCTCACCGCCATCAGCAGCGAGAGCGGATCGCGGAAGACCTCGCCCGTCATGCGCCGCGCTCCCGGGCCACGGCGCCGACGGCGCTCGCCGCCGCCGCCGCATCCACCTTGAGGCCGATCAGGCGCTCGGCAGCGGCCTGTACGATCTCAACCGAGACGCGCTCGACATTGGCCACCGCAGCTTTGCGGGCGCCGTCGATACGCTCTTCGGCGCTCTTGATCTGCTGCGCGAGCTTCTGGCCGAGCGCGTCCTGCGCGGCCGCGGCTTTCGCCTGCGCCTCGTCGCCCACCTTGCGCAGCAGCGCTTGCGCCTCCTCGCGGCCCTTGGCGACGGCCGCCTGGTATTGCGCCAGCGCCTTCTCCGCGTCGGTCTTGAGCGCCGCCGCCTTCTCGAGGTCGCCTTCGATCTTGCGCCGGCGCGCGTCGAGAACCTCGGTCACCTTCGGCAGCGCGACCGCGCGCAGAAAGAGAAAGAGGCCCACGAACGTGACCACCAGCCAGAAGATCTGGGACGGAAACGTATAGAGCTGCTCGAGTTGCGGCAT
>CAZUYG010000594.1:220-1917 GCA_964624265.1 uncultured Candidatus Odyssella sp. | reverse complement strand
CTAGCCGAACAGGATGATCAGCGCGATGACGAGCGCGAACAGCGCGATGGCTTCGACGAGCGCGAAGCCCAGCATCGTCATCGTGAACACGTCGCCGCGCGCGGAGGGATTGCGGCCCACCGCCGAGATGAACGAGGAGAAGACGTTGCCGATGCCGATGCCGGCGCCGATGAGGCCGATCACGGCGAGGCCGGCGCCCACCGCCTTCATGGCGGCAAGGAAAGTCGCAGCGTCCATAGGGAAGATCCTTTCGGGTTGAGGGTCGAAGCTCGTTGCGCCGATCAGTGCAGATGCAGCGCGTCGTTAATGTAGAGGCAGGTCAGGATCGCGAACACGTAGGCCTGCAGGAAGGCGATCAGGATTTCGAGGCCGGTCAGCGCCGTCACGAAGGCGAGCGGAATGATGCCGGCCACGCCGAGCGCGGGCACGAAACCCGCCAGCACCTTCAAGAGCGTGTGGCCGGCCAGCATGTTGGCGAACAGCCGGACCGAGAGCGAGATCGGGCGCGAGAAGTAAGAGATGATCTCGATCGGGATCAGCAGCGGCCACATCGCGATCGGCACGCCGGGCGGCACGAACAGGCTGAAGAAGTGCGCGCCGTGCTTGATGAAACCCAGGATCGTCACCGCCACGAACACCACGGCGGCCATCGCGAACGTCACCGCGATGTGGCTCGTGAAGGTGAAGGTGGAGGGGATCATGCCGATCATGTTCCCGACCAGGATGAACATGAACAGCGTGAAGATCAGCGGGAAATACTTGCGGCCCTCGGCGCCCACCGTTTCCTTGATCAGGTTGGCGACGAATTCGTAGGCCATTTCGGCGATGGACTGGATGCGGCCGGGCACCAGCCCGCGTTTGCCCATGCCGGCGGTCATCAGCAGCGCCACCAGCACCACCGCCACCACCATGAAGAGGGACGAATTGGTGAAGGAGAGATCGACGCCGCCGATCTTGATCGGGATCAGCGGCTTGATCAGGAACTGCTCGAGCGGCGAATGCTTTTCCGCTGCCACCGTGACTCCCCTCGGGCTATGAGCCCGCTTTTTTGGCGCCGTCGTCGGCCCGCTTCTCGCGTGCCGCCTTGTAGCCCACTTGGCCGCCGAGGCCGGCGACCGCGCGGAAGACGTTCATCATGCCCGCCGCGGCGCCGAGAACGAAGAACGCGATCATCAGCCACGGCTTGGTGCCGAGCCAGCGATCGAGCGCCCAGCCGATGCCCACCCCCACGGCGATGCCGGCGACGAGCTCGGTGCCGATGCGGAACGCGAAGGATAACCCCTTGCTCCGCTCGCTCCGTGTGTCCTCCGGCGGCCGCCGCGACTCGGCCTCCTTCAGCCGGGCTTCGAGCCGGGCAATATCGGAGGGTTTTTCCGTGTCGGACATGGCGGGCCGGCGACGCTATCCCCGGCGCCCCTGGGGGGCATGAATGGCAGTGGCCGGGGACGAGCCCCGGCCACGACCGGGCCGCAAGTTACGGAAGCGACCGCCGGGGGTCAAGCCGAACGCGCGGGCGAATTTCCACGGCAAATCGCTGATTCGCGCGAGATTTCGCGGGTGCGACGTTTCGGCGTCGGCGGCCTTCGCGGCGATGCGAAAGCCGCCCTGGTCGAGCGAGCTAAGGCTGCGCGAGGAACTGCGCGATCACCGGGTTGACGAGCTCGGGCCGGGTCAGCGGCGCCATGTGGCCGCCGCTG
>CAZUYG010000594.1:0-210 GCA_964624265.1 uncultured Candidatus Odyssella sp. | reverse complement strand
CTTCCCACCCGGCGCCGGCCAGCGAGAGCAGGTCGGCGATCTCGCGCGACGGCCGCGTCGTGTCCGCCGCGAAGGTCACGAGCGTCCGGCGCGGCAGCGCATCGCGCCAATCGTCGAGCATCAGGCGCGCGCCGAACGCGGCGGCGAACTCGTTGCGCACGAGGCCGATGCCGCGCCGGTAGGCGGCGCGGCGCGGCTCGGGCGTGGCGG
>CAZUYG010000593.1:0-3128 GCA_964624265.1 uncultured Candidatus Odyssella sp. | reverse complement strand
ACCAGCGGCGGCGGCCGTACCAGGCGCCGTCCGGTCCCTGCGCCCAGCGGTTCGCGACCGCGCCGCCATACCATGTGCGGCGGACCGTGGCACCGCCGTTATAGGTCTGGCCGCCCGGCGTCGTCGCCGACCAGGTGCGGCCGCAGGCGTTGCCATAGGGGCCGCAGCCATAGGTCCAGGATGCCATGCCGCCATTGGGCCCGGCATAGATGCCAGATTTTTGCCAGGCAAAGGCGGGGGATGCGCCGGCGGCGCCGGCCGCGATCGCCAGGATTGCCGCGCGAAGCAGTGGTCTCATCATTTTAGACGATCCTTCACGGTGTCCCCCACCGGCCGCGGCGGTGGTGCCACGACAGGGGTGATACGCCCGTGGACGCCAGTCCCTACGGCAGGCGCGCGGTCATTCGCGGAGGATCACGACCGCCTTGCCGATAAGCGAGCCGCCGTCGAGCCGGTCATGCGCTTCCGCCACCTGATCGAGGCCGCAGCGGGCGCCGATGTGCGGCTTAAGCGCGCCGTCGGACAGCGCGCGGCCGATGTCGTGCACCGTCTGGTCCTTGAGCGCCTGCGGCAGGCGATAGAGGTAAACCCAGCGCAGCGTGACGGCGTTGCGCAGCAGCGTCAGCAGCGGCGCCGAAAGCACGCTGTCGGCGCGATCCATCGCGTAGATCGAGATGACGCCGTTGACCTTCAGCACCTTGAGCGCCGTCGCGAAATTCTGCTCCGGCGAAATTTCGACGATGCGATCGACGCCGCGGTTGCCGGTCAGCGCCATCACGCGCGCCGCCACGTCTTCGCGCTTGCGGTCGATGACGTGATCGGCGCCGGCCGCGCGCGCCACCTCTGCCTGTTCCACGCGGCTCACCGTCGCGATCACGCTTGCGGCGCCGCCCCATTTGGCGAGCTGGATCGCGGCGTTTCCGACCGCGCCCGCGCCGCCCGGCACGAACACGTCCTGGCCCGTCAGGGGCCCGTCGGCGAACAGCGCGCGATGCGCGGTCATGTAGGGAATGCCGATCGCCGCGCCTGATTCGAACGAGGCCGAATCCGGCAGCGTCAGCGCCTGGCGTGCCGGCACCACGGCGTATTCGGCCGCGGTTCCGATCGCGCGTCCATGCTGGGTCTCGTAGAGCCACACGCGCTCGCCGAGACGCGCGGCGGGAACGCCGGCCCCGATGGCCTCGATCACGCCGGCGCCGTCCTGGTGCGGCACCACGCGCGGAAACTCCATCGGCATGCCGCCGAAACCGGTGCGCCGCTTCACGTCGGACGGGTTGATGCCCGACGCATGAATCCGAACGCGCACCTCGCCCGGTCCGGGCTGCGGCCGCGCCATGCGCCCCACCTGCAGAACCTCGCGCGCCGGCCCTTGCCGCTCGTACCACGCCGCGCGCATGTCATCCGGCGCCATCACGCCCTCCAGAGCTTTGCGCCGGGATAGCTGCCGGCGCCGCGCGCAGCAAGCGATGCCCGCGCATCGTGCCTGTGCGGCGCGCGCGCTTTGTGGTTTAACGGCGCCCTCCTCGTTTCTCGAACCACCATGAAAACGGCCAATTCCATCTTCGCCAATGTCGGCACCTCGATCTTCGAGGTGATGTCGCGGCTCGCGATCGAGCACAAATCGGTCAATCTCGGCCAGGGCTTCCCGGACGGGAACGGCCCCGACGATGTGCGCGCGTTCGCGCATACGGCGCTCGACGATCGGCCGAACCAGTATCCGCCGATGATGGGCGTGCCCGAGCTGCGCCAGGCGGTGGCGGCGCACAACAAGCGCTTCTACGGAATCGACGCCGACTGGCAGAGCGAGGTGCTCGTCACCTCGGGCGCCACCGAGGCGCTGAACGACTGCATCAACGGCCTTGTCGAGCCCGGCGACGAGGTCGTGCTGATCGAGCCACTCTACGATTCCTATCTGCCGATCCTGAAGCGCGCCGGCGCCGTGCCGAAGCTCGTGCGCATCGCGCCGCCGGAATGGAAGCTGCCGCGCGAGGCGCTGCGCGCCGCGTTCTCGGCAAAGACCAAGTTCATCCTGCTCAACACGCCGATGAACCCCGCCGCCAAGGTGTTCACGCGCGAGGAATTGCAGGTCATCGCCGATCTCTGCATCGAGTTCGACTGCTTCGCCGTCTGCGACGAGGTCTACGAGCACATCATCTTCGACGGCCGACCGCACGTTCCGCGGATGACGCTGCCGGGCATGCGCGAGCGCACGATCCGCATGGGCTCGGCCGGCAAGACGTTTTCGCTGACCGGATGGAAGGTCGGCTACCTCACCGGCCCGCGGCACCTGATCGAGCCGGTCGCGCGCTGCCACCAGTTCGTGACGTTCACGACGCCGCCCAATCTGCAGCGCGCGACCGCCTACGGCCTCGGCAAGGACGACGCCTATTTCCGCGACCTCGCCGCCGGCATGCAGCGGAGCCGCGACCGGCTGCGCGCGGGGCTCGACCGCATCGGCTTCGGCGCCGTCGATTGCCAGGGCACCTATTTCATCAGCGCCGATTTCCGTCCGCTGCTGACGCGCGGCCCGCTGCGCGGCTTCAACGGCGACGACGCGGATCTGTGCAAGAAGCTCACCGTCGAGGCCGGCGTCACGGCCATCCCGGTCAGCGCGTTCTATCAAAGCGACGCGCCGCGCCACTTCATCCGGTTCTCGTTCTGCAAGAAGGACGAGACCATCGACAGCGCGATCGAGCGCATGCAGAGGTATCTTGCATAGCGGCGGCCGGTCACGGATCGCCGGCGTTTCCGCCCGACGCCGATGATCGGGCCGGATGACGGTGCCCGGCGCGGAAGCCAGGATTTCGGTGCCGTCCCCGGCATCGTGACGGGCCGCGCAGCGACGCCTGTTGTCTTCGCCGCGCCAAACCGTCTCCGGGCGTACCCCGCCACGGGCCGGCACATCGCCCCCGCTTCGCACGCACGGATCACAGCGGATGCAGTCGTCGGGCTCCTTCCGTCTGGCTCGCAGGCCGTCGCGTGAATTCGGATCGCCGCATGGATGCGAGCCATCCCCCGATGCTGTCGGTCGTGATCCCCTGCTTCAACGAAGTCCACACGATCGAGGCGATCCTTGGCGCCGTGAGAGGCTCTCCCTATCCCAACAAGGAGATCATCGTCGTCGACGA
>CAZUYG010000592.1:0-3128 GCA_964624265.1 uncultured Candidatus Odyssella sp. | reverse complement strand
AGCACTTCGACGAGGAAATCGTATCCCTGCGGCGAGTGCAGCGCCATCAGCCCCCAGGCGCCGCAGGGCTGGGCGCCCATGGCGAGACCGGCGGCCACGGCTTTGGGCCTCGCCGTTTCGGTGTAGATCTCGAGCACGTCGCGGCCGGTGAGTTCGCGTCCGAACCAGTCGCGGACAGCCGAGCCGACCAGGCGGAATTTCGCGTCGTGGCCTTGATTGATGTCCCACAGCATGAAGTTCGGCAGGACCTCGCGGATCGCGAGCGGATCGAGATGCGCGCGCATCGGCACGCGGTCGATCATGGGCAGCGTGACCCAATAGCCGGCGAGGCGCTCCGCCACGGCGCCCAGCCTGTCGGGCAGATTGCCGAGCCGGTCGTTGGCGACCATGCGCGCGCTAGGCCGTTCGCGCTTCGTAGAGCGTGCGGCCGGCGACGACCGTGCGCAGCACCTGTCCCTGGACCGGCATCTCGTCGAACGGGGAGTTCTTCGATTTGCTCTTGAAGCGCTTTGCATCGACGATCCAGGGCCGGTCCGGATCGAACAGCACGAGATCGGCCGGGGCGCCCTTGGCGATCCGTCCGAGCGGCAGGCGCAGAATGGCGGCCGGCGCGCTGGTGAGCTTTTTCAGCACGTCGGGCAGCGGCATCTTGTGCCGGTGGTGGAGCGCAAGCGACAGGGGCAGCAATGTCTCCAGGCCCACCACGCCGTTCTCGGCCTGCGCGAACGGCACGCGCTTGGCCTCCTGATCCTGCGGAGCGTGGTCGCTGGTGATCGCGTCGATGGTGCCGTCGGCGAGCCCAGCGATCACCGCCTCGCGATCGCGTCCGGTGCGCAGCGGCGGCGAAAGCTTGAAGAAGGTGCGGTAGTCGCCGATGTCGCTTTCGGTCAACGTGAAATAGGGCGGGGCGGTATCGCAGGTGACGCGCAGGCCCTTCGCCTTAGCCCGCCGGATGGATTCGACGCCCTCGGCGGTCGAGACGTGCATGATGTGCAGCCGCGCGCCGGTGAGTTCGAGCAGGCGCAGGTCGCGCTCGATCATCATCGTCTCGGCCAGAGCGGGAATGCCCGGCAGGCCGAGCCGCATCGAGGTTTCGCCCTCGTTCATCGCGCCGCCCTTGGCGAGCGACGGCTCCTCGGGGTGCTGCAGGATCAGCGCGTCGAAGGCGCGCGAATAGGAGAGCACGCGGCGCATGACCTGCGCCTCGCCGAGCGCGTGCGGCCCGTCGGTGAAGCCGAGCGCGCCCATTTCGGCGAGCAGGCCCATCTCGGCCAGCTCCTTGCCCTCGAGGCCCTGCGTGGCCGCGGCGTAGCAGAACACCTTGGTGGCCCGCACCTCGCGCGCGCGGCGCGCGATGAACTCGACGCCGGCAACGTCGTCGATCACCGGATCGGTATTGGGCAGGCACACCATCGCGGTGACGCCGCCGGCCGAGGCCGCGTCGGCCGCCGTCTGGATCGTCTCCTTGTGCTCTTCGCCGGGCTCGCGCAGCTGCACGCGCATGTCGACGAGGCCCGGCGCCAGGATCTTGCCGCCGCAGTCGATACGCTCGCAATCGAACGGCGGCGCGTCCTTGAACAGGGCGGGGCCGAAATCGCGGATCGTGCCGCCCTCGGTCACGAGGGCGCCCTTGATGTCGGTGCCGGACGCCGGATCGACGATCCGGGCGTTGATATAGACGACGGGACCGCCGCGGCCGTTGCCACCGGGCATCAGCTGGCCACCTCGACCGGGGGCGCGTTGGAGCGCAGCGCGCGCGTGAGGATTTCGAGGCACGCCATGCGCACCGCGACGCCCATCTCGACCTGCTCCTGGATCACGCTGCGGCCGAAATCGTCGGCCACCTCGCTGTCGATCTCGACCCCGCGGTTCATCGGGCCCGGGTGCATGATGAGCGCGTCCGGCTTGGCCGCGCCGAGCTTGTCGTAATCGAGGCCGAAGAAGCGGAAATATTCGCGCGTCGAGGGCACGTAGCGGCCCTGCATGCGCTCGTTCTGCAGGCGCAGCATCATCACGATGTCGGCGTCGGCGAGTCCTTTCCGCATGTCGGTGTGCGCCTCGACGCCCATGCGCTCGATGGCGCCGGGCAGGAGCGTCGGCGGCGCCACCACGCGCACGCGGGCGCCCATCGTGTTGAGGAGATGGATGTTGGACCGGGCGACGCGGCTGTGCAGCACGTCGCCGCAGATCGTCACGATCAGGCCCTGGAGCCGGCCCTTGCGGCGCCGGATCGTGAGCGCGTCGAGCAGCGCCTGGGTCGGGTGCTCGTGCTGCCCGTCGCCGCCGTTCATGACGACGGCGTTCACCTTGTCGGAGAGCAGCTTCACGGCGCCGCTCTCCGGATGGCGCACCACGAGCACGTCGACGTGCATCGCGTTCAGCGTGATCGCCGTGTCGAGCAGGGTCTCGCCTTTTTTCACCGAGCTGCCTTCGGCCGACATGTTGATCACGTCGGCGCCGAGGCGCTTGCCGGCCAGTTCGAACGAGGTGCGCGTGCGCGTCGAGCTCTCGAAGAACAGGTTCACCATCGTCCGGCCGCGCAGCAGCGCGCTCTTGGCGCCGCCGCGGCGGTTGAGATCGACGTATTGCCCGGCGATGTCGAGGATTTCGGAGATTTCCGCCGCGGATAGCCCTTCGATGCCCAGGAGATGGCGATGCCGGAACGGCACCGCGGGCGCGGCAGCGGCTGGAAAATCGGGACGAACAATCGGTGACATTAAAGCGGCATATTAGAAGCGCGCCCCATATGGCGGCAAGGGCCGCATCGTTCAGGCGCCGACTTGTCCACGCATTTTCAAGAGGCGGCGCTCGCGGTGCCACACGTAGAATCCGGCCGAGACGACGAGGCCCGCGCCGATGAAAGTGAAGAGGTCGGGCACCTCGCCGAAGATCGCCCAGCCCAGAAGCGTCGCCCAGATGATGACGGTGTAGAAGAACGGCGCCAGCAGCGAGGCCTCGGAGCGCGCGAAGGCCATGATCAGCAGCAGATGCCCGGTGCCGCCGAAGATCCCGGGCAGGAGCATCAGAAGGGCGTCGGTCCAGCTGGGCGTTTCCCAGAAGCACGGCGCCACCGCCGCCATCACCACGGCGCCGACCGAGGCGGTGTAGAAGAACGTCGTCATCGTGTG
>CAZUYG010000591.1:1873-3131 GCA_964624265.1 uncultured Candidatus Odyssella sp. | reverse complement strand
CAGATGCCGAGCCAAGGGCGTTCCTTGCCGCTGCGCTTGCCGAGCGCCAGCAGGTCGCCCAGCACCGGCGACAACTGTTCGATCGGGATGAACATGTTGCCGGGCTTGAAGATGTTTTCGCCGGCGGCGTTGCGCACCGCGAGCGAGCCGATGCCGAGCAGGCGCCCATCCGGCGTCAGCAGCGCCGCGCCGCCGAAGGCCGGGTATTGCGGCACCGTGAAGATCGCGTCGCTCAGCAGGTATTCCCAGTAGCCGGCGAATTCGCGGCGGCCGATCACGGTGGCCTGCGTCACGTCGATGTCGGCGATGCGGCTCGCGATGTAGACGGCGTCGCCGTCCTTGATCTCCTTGCTGCTCGCGAACGCGATCGCTTTCACCCGCTCGGCAAATTTCGCGCGCAGCAGGCCGAAGCCAGTGTCGTAGTCGTAGGCGACGATCTGCGCGGCTACCTCCTCGCCGGAGGGCGCGGTGACCACGACGCGCGAGGCCTCGAGGATGAGGTAGCCGACGGTGAGAACGAGACCGTCCGAGCCGATGACGACGCCGCTGCCCTGGCGCTCGGTGCCGAGCGAGCGCGCCGAACGCGCGGTCTCCGGCACCAGCGCGGCGATGCCAACGACGGCGCGCACCGCCTCCTGCATGCGGCTCTCGCCGGGCACCGACAGCGATTGCGCGGCGGCGGCGGCCGGCGCTGCGGCAACGAAGATGGCGAACAGGGACGAGAGAAAACGGCGGCGGTCGAGCGGCATCGCGGCCTCGTCTCGATCAGCTTGCAGCCGTGCGATCTTGGACCTCTGCGCGCCGCCCTTCAATGGTTCAGCGTGCGCCGGCGCGCTCGAGGATACTCACGATTTCGGCAAAGCCGCGCCGCCGCGCATGGGCCAGCGCCGTCACGCCCTCGCGGTCGGCGATGTTGGGATCGGCGCCGCCGCCGAGCAGCAGGCGCACGATCTCGATGTGGCGCGGGCCGCCGCTGCCGAGAATCACGGCCTCGAGCAGCGCCGTCCAGCCGAGGCGGTTGACGTGGTTCACATTGATGCGCGTCTTCAGCATTTCGCGCACCACCTCGACATGGCCGCGCTCGGCCGCCGGGATGATGCAGTTGCCGCCATATTGGTTGGAGGCGTTCACGTTTGCGCCGGCCGCCACCATGATGCGCACGAGTTCCACATTGTTGCGCACGCAGGCGATCATCAGCGTGCCCTGCGGCGTGTCGTCCTCGGCGTTCACGTCGGCCCCGGCGGCGATGAGGCGGCGC
>CAZUYG010000591.1:0-1773 GCA_964624265.1 uncultured Candidatus Odyssella sp. | reverse complement strand
CAAGGCGTGCGCGGGGCGTTCCGGCGGCTTGGGGATCGTTGCGCACGCCCTACATAAAGGGCTAACCCCGCCGCCCGTTTCCGATGCATTCTCGCCCGCGATGAACACAGAGACTCCCAAGCCCGGCGCGCCGCCGATCGAGGCGGCGGACGACGACGACATTCCGTTCGAGCCGTTCGAAAACGCGTCCCCCGGACGCGCGGCTCCGCCGATGCCCGCGGTGCCGGGCCCGGTCACGGCGATGCTGGAGGCCGCGTCCGACGCGCCCTATCTCAGCGCGCTCAATCCGCGCCAGCGCGAGGCCGTGGAGGCGCTCGACGGTCCGGTGCTCGTGCTGGCCGGTGCCGGCACAGGCAAGACGCGCGTGCTCACCACGCGGCTCGCGCACCTTATCGCCACGCGGCGCGCGCAGCCCTGGCAGATTCTCGCGGTCACGTTCACCAACAAGGCCGCGCGCGAGATGCAGCACCGCGTGGCCGATCTCGTCGGGCCGGTGGCCGAGGGCGTGCAGCTCGGCACGTTCCATTCGATCGCGGCGCGCATCCTGCGCCGCCACGCCGAGCGCGTGGGCCTCAAATCCAATTTCACGATCCTCGATCAGGACGACCAGATTCGCCTGCTGAAGCAGATCCTCGAGGCGGCCGACATCGACGCGCAGAAATCGCCGGCGCGCGTGCTGCAGGGAATCATCGACCGCTGGAAGGACAAGGGCCTGCGCCCCGAGCAGGTGGCTGAAAGCCGCGCGGCGCACAACGGCGAGGGCTTCGCCGACGGCAAGGCGCCCGCGCTCTACGCCGCCTATCAGCGCCGCCTCGCCGAGCTCAACGCCACCGATTTCGGCGACCTGCTGCTGCACAATCTCACGCTGTTCACGCAGCATCCGGACGTGCTCGAGGAGTATCACCGCCGCTTCCGCTATCTGCTGGTGGACGAGTATCAGGATACGAACACCTGCCAGTACCTCTGGCTGCGCCTGCTCGCGCAGGCGCGCAAGAACATCTGCTGCGTCGGCGACGACGACCAATCGATCTATGGCTGGCGCGGCGCCGAGATCGGCAACATCCTGAAATTCGAACGCGACTTTCCCGGCGCCAAGGTGATCCGGCTCGAGCAGAACTACCGCTCGACGCCGCCGATCCTCGCCGCCGCCTCGCACCTGATCGCGCACAACGAAGGAAGGCTCGGCAAGACTCTCTGGACCGAGGCCGGCGGCGGCGAGCCGATCGAGGTGCGCGGCGTCTGGGACGGCGAGGCCGAGGCACGCATGGTGTGCGACCGCATCGAGACGCTGCAGGCGCAGCGCCACCGGCTCGACGAGATCGCGATCCTCGTGCGCGCCGGCTTCCAGATGCGCGAATTCGAAGAGCGCTTCCTCACGACCGGATTGCCCTATCGCGTCGTGGGTGTCCCACGCTTTTACGAGCGCCAGGAAATCCGCGACGCGGTGGCGTATCTGCGCCTCGTGAACCAGCCCGACGACGATCTCGCCTTCGAGCGCATCGTCAACAAGCCAAAGCGAGGGCTTGGCGACGCCTCGCTGCAGGCGCTCAACAAGATCGCGCGCGCGAAGCGCATGTCGCTCTCGGCCGCGGCGCAGGCGGCGAGCGAGAGCAGCGACCTCAAGCCCGCCGCCCGGAAGGCGCTTGGCGAGTTCGTGAAGTCGCTCGCGCGCTGGCGCGGCCTCGCCGCCACCGTGAGCCACATCGAGCTGGCCGAAACGGTGCTCGAGGAATCCGGCTACGTCGCGATGTGGAAGGAAGACAAGGCGCCCGA
>CAZUYG010000590.1:0-3131 GCA_964624265.1 uncultured Candidatus Odyssella sp. | reverse complement strand
CGCGAGGACATGCGCCGCCGATTTGCGCGCCGTGCCCTGGCCCACCAGCTGCCGCCGCACGACTCGGCGAAACCAGAGATATGCGGCGCGCCCGAAAAGGCTGCGGCCGAAGGCCTGCGGCACCATCTTCGCCCCGGCGGGATCCCACCATTGAAAGTACAGGCCGATGAAGTAGAGCGCCTCGTCGGCCCAATCCTCGAGCGCATGACAGAGGGCGCGTTCGCGCGGCACTGCCGGCAGGATGGGCGGCTGCGGAAACAGCGTTTCGATCTCGTACGCGATATCGGTCGAGTCGACGACGAGGCGCCCGTCGATGTCGAGTGCCGGGAACTTTCCGACGCCGCCGCGCCGCCGTACCTTGAGCGCCGCCGGGCCCAGCACCGGAATGCGCGTGTAGGGGACGCGCTTGTAGTCGAGGATGGCCCGCGCCTTGAGGCAGAACGGGGATGCAGGCCAATCGTAGAGCGCGATCTTCAACTTCCTGTTCCCCCAGACGGCCGGCCCCCCTGGTTTTCGGCCCATGCGCCGTGCCGGCCGCGGCGTGGTGCCGCTAGTCTCTCGAGAATGCGCGCTCGGGCGTTCTGTGCGGCCTGCCTCGCGCCGTTCGCTGCCGCCACACCCTAACTCCGCGCGGCGCCGGGCGCACAGGCTTGCCACCCGTGGCCGTTCCTTATAATGCGCCGCCAACGGGAGGACACGAACATGCACGGTATCGCCGCGAAGCTTCAGCCGGCCGAGCGCATGGCGCGGCTGGGCACCGAATCGGCGTTCGAGGTGTTGGCGCGCGCTGAAGCGTTGCGCCGCCAGGGCAAGGACGTCATCAATCTCGGCATCGGCCAGCCCGATTTCAAAACGCCGCCGCACATCGTCGAGGCCGCGGCCAAGGCGCTGCGCGACGGGCATCACGGCTACACGCCGGCCGCCGGCATTCCGCAATGCCGCGAGGCCGTGGCGGCCTACATCAAGCGCCAGCACGGCGTGGAGGTGGGCCCCGAGCGCGTGCTCATCATGCCCGGCGGCAAGGTGACGATGTTCTTCGCGATCCTGATGTTCGGCGAGCCCGGCGCCGAGATCATGTATCCGAACCCCGGCTTTCCCATCTACGAATCGGTCATCAAGTTCAGCGGCGCCAAGCCGGTGCCGATCGCGCTGCTCGAGAAGACCGGCTTCGCGTTCGACGCCGACCAGGTGCTGGCGCAGATCACGCCGAACACGCGGCTGATGATCCTCAACAGCCCGGCCAATCCCACCGGCGGCGTCGTGCCGAAAAGCGAGATCGACAAGCTGGTGAAGGGCCTCGAGCGCCATCCGCATGTCGCGATCATGTCCGACGAGATCTATCACCGCCTGCTGTTCGACGGCCGCGAGCACGCGACTCTGTTTCGCTATCCCGAAATCGCCGACCGCCTGATCGTCCTCGACGGCTGGTCCAAGACCTATGCGATGACCGGCTGGCGGCTCGGCTGGAGCGTGTGGCCGAAATCCCTGGTCGGCGCCGCCGAACGGCTCGCGATCAACTGCCACTCCTGCGTCAACGCCTCGGCGCAATTTGCCGGCATCGCAGCCCTCGAGGGACCGCAGGACTCGGTCGAGGTGATGCGCAAGGCCTTCGCCGAGCGCCGGCGGATCATCGTGGACGGCCTGAACGGCATCCCTGGCGTCTCCTGCGTCGAGCCGGGCGGGGCGTTTTACGCATTCCCAAACATCATCCGCACCAACAAGGACGCACGCACGCTCCAAGACGTGTTTCTCAACGATGCCGGCGTGGCCACGATTGCCGGGACGGCCTTCGGCGTGCACGGCGAGGGGTACCTGCGCTTTTCCTATGCAAACAGTGCCGAGAATATTCGCGAAGCGCTCTCCCGCATCCGGCAGGTCCTCGCCTGATGGCCTGCGGCAGCGTGAATAGAACGTTGATTGATCAATTTGCCTATGAAGCGTGCATAAATTCGCCTAATCTGTATTCAGTGCTGATCATGCGAAGCGGCGCTTCCCGTGGATTCACGGGCCGCTTAATCCTTGGCATGGTCCATGCATCGAATGGAGCCGCCGCAGCCGGGCGAATGCCATGCTGCGCCCACATCATCCAAGGCGATCAATGAAAAAGATCGAAGCGATCATAAAGCCGTTCAAGCTCGACGAGGTGAAGGAAGCGCTCAACGATCTCGGCATCAAGGGCCTGACCGTCACCGAGGCCAAGGGGTTTGGGCGGCAGAAAGGTCACACCGAGCTCTATCGCGGTGCGGAATACGTCGTCGATTTCCTGCCCAAGGTGAAGATCGAGGTCGTACTGGAAGATTCGATGGTCGACCGCGCCGTCGAGTCGATCATGCAGGCCGCCAAGACGGGCCGCATCGGCGACGGCAAAATCTTCATCAGCACGGTGGACGACGTGATCCGCATCCGAACGGGCGAACGCGGCAACGAGGCGGTGTAGCGCGCCCGGCCTGCGCCGTTTTGCGCCTCGCCTTTGGCGCCGTCCATCCCGACAACCCAACCGGATTTTCAGCAAGGGGAAGCTAGACCCATGACTACGGCCAAAGACGTCATCCAGATGATGAAGGACAAAGACGTCCAGTACGTCGACCTTCGGTTCACCGATCCGCGCGGCAAGTGGCAGCACGTCACGCAGGTGCCGCGGACGATGGACGAAGCGGCGTTCACCGACGGGATCATGTTCGACGGATCGTCCATCGCCGGCTGGAAGGCGATCAACGAATCCGACATGACGCTGATGCCGGACCCCGAATCGGCGACGATGGATCCGTTCACGGCGCAGCCGACGATGGTCATCTACTGCGACGTGATCGAGCCCTCGACGGGCCAGGGCTACACGCGCGATCCGCGCTCGATCGCGAAGCGCGCCGAGGCTTACGTCAAGCAGACCGGCCTCGCCGACACCGTGTTCATGGGCCCGGAGGCCGAGTTCTTCGTGTTCGACGACGTTCGCTTCGACGTCGCGATGAACCACGTGTTCTTCAAGATCGACTCGGAAGAAGGCCCCTACAACACGGGCGCCGAATACGAGGCGGGCAACATGGGCCACCGGCCGCCGGTAAAGGGCGGCTATTTCCCGGTGCCGCCGGTCGACAGCGCGCAGGACATGCGCTCCGAGATGCTGGCGATGATCG
>CAZUYG010000589.1:0-3134 GCA_964624265.1 uncultured Candidatus Odyssella sp. | reverse complement strand
GAAAGGCCCGTCGACGCCGCCATCGCCCGGTCTCAGCCTTAGGCGCGGATCAGGACGAAAACCACAAGCGCGGCCGCCGCGAGCGCGGCGCCGGCCAGCAGCAGCGGCCAGCGCAGACGATTGTCGTTGGCCGGCGGCGGAATCGCGGTGCGTGGCGCAGGCGGAGGCGCCTCGGGCGTCGCCTTGCGCTGCTGCCGCGCCGCCATGGTTGCGGGCCTAGCCGCGCTTCGCGATCGGCACGTAGGGCCGCTTGGTGGCGCCGGTGTAGAGCTGGCGCGGACGCCCGATCTTCTGGGCCGGGTCCTCGATCATCTCCTTCCATTGCGCGATCCAGCCCACGGTGCGGGCCAGCGCGAACAGCGCCGTGAACATCACGGTCGGGAAGCCCATCGCCTGCAGGATGATGCCCGAATAGAAATCGACGTTCGGGTAGAGCTTCTTCTGGATGAAGTAGTCGTCCTGCAGCGCCACGCGCTCGAGCTCCATCGCGGTCTCGAGCAGCGGGTTGTTCTTCATGCCGAGCTCGTCGAGCACCTCGTAGCAGGTCTTCTGCATCACCTTGGCGCGCGGGTCGTAGTTCTTGTAGACGCGGTGGCCGAAGCCCATGAGGCGGAAATCGTCCTTGGGGTCGCGCGCGCGCCTGACGATCTCGGGGATGCGGTCCTTCGAGCCGATCTGCTTCAGCATCGAGAGCACGGCCTCGTTGGCGCCGCCATGGGCGGGGCCCCAGAGGCAGGCGATGCCCGCCGCGATGCACGCGAACGGATTGGCGCCCGAAGAGCCGGCCAGACGCACTGTCGAGGTGGAAGCGTTCTGTTCGTGATCCGCGTGGAGGATGAAGATCCGGTCCATCGCCTTGGCGAGCACCGGATTGATCTTGTAGGGCTCGCACGGCACCGCGAACGTCATGTGCAGGAAATTCTCGGCGTAGCCGAGATCGTTGCGCGGATACATGAACGGCTGGCCGACATGATACTTGTAGGCCCAGGCCGCGATCGTCGGCATTTTGGCGATCAGCCGGTACGACGCGATCTCGCGCTGGTGCGGATCGTTGATGTCGGTCGAGTCGTGATAGAAGGCCGACATCGCGCCGACCACGCCGCACATCACCGCCATCGGGTGAGCGTCGCGGCGGAAGCCGCGATAGAAGAAGTTCATCTGCTCGTGCAGCATGGTGTGGCGCGTGACGCCGGCTTCGAACTGCGCCTTCTGCGCCTCGGTCGGCAGCTCGCCGTAGAGCAGCAGGTAGCAGACCTCCAGGAAGTCGCTCTTTTCGGCCAGTTCTTCGATCGGATAGCCGCGATGGAGCAGAACGCCCTCGTCGCCGTCGATGAACGTGATCTTCGATTCGCAGCTGCCGGTCGAGGTGTAACCGGGGTCGTAGGTAAACATCCCGGTTTCGGCATAGAGCTTGCGGACGTCGACGACCTTCGGCCCGAGCGTGCCCGGCAGAAGCGGCAGACTGACCGCCTTCTTGCTTTGATTGTCGGTGAGGGTGACCGATTCCTTGGCGGCGGTCTTGGCGGCAGTCGTGGCGTTCATGGGCGGGCCTATGTTCCAAAACGAGTGCGGGCCGGGCACAGCAGGCTGTGCCGGCAGGGAAATTCCTGACCGTTTCCTTCCCGAAGTGACCGGCTTTTCACCGTGAAATTACCCTATTTCGCGGCGTCGGCAAGGCGCCCGAGAGCTTCGTCCCGGCCGAGAGCGGCCATCACTTCGTATAGGCTTGGGGATTGCGGCTGGCCGGTCAGCGCCGCGCGCAGGGGCTGGGCCACGTCGCCCATCTTGAGCCCGCGGCTCTCGATGTAGCCGCGCATCGCCGCCTCGGCGGCGGCCTCGGTCCACTCGCCCATGGCGTTGAAGGCTTGGGCCAGCGCGCGCACATGCTCGCGGCCGGCACCCTCGAGCAGCGCGCGCGCCTTGTCCGCCATCGGGATCGGGCGCTCGCGGCAATAGAACAGAGCTGCGTCGGCCAGTTCGAGCAGGGTCTTCGCGCGCTGCTTCAGGCCCGCCATGCCGCGCGTCAGCCGCGCGCGCTGTGCCGGCGTCAGCGCGCGGTCGAGCTTCTCGGCGATGAACGGCTCGACCGCCGCCACCAGCGCGGCGTCGTCGTTCGCGCGGATGTAGTGGCCGTTCATGTTGGTCAGCTTGGCCAGGTCGAAGCGCGAGGGCGAGCGGCCGATGTCCGACACCTCGAAGAGCTTCACGGCGTCCGCGGTGGAAATGATGTCCACGTCGCCATGGCCCCAGCCGAGCCGCAGCAGGTAGTTGCGCATGGCGGCCGGCAGGAAGCCCATCTTCTTGTATTCGGCGACGCCGAGCGCGCCGTGGCGCTTCGAGAGCTTGGCGCCGTCGGCGCCGTGGATCAGCGGGATGTGCGCGAAGCGCGGGATTTCCCAGCCCATCGCCTTGTAGATCTGGCTCTGCCGGAAGGCGTTGGTGAGATGATCGTCGCCGCGGATGATGTGCGTCACGTCCATGTCGTGGTCGTCGACGACGACGGACAGCATGTAGGTGGGCGTGCCGTCGGCGCGCAGCAGCACCATGTCGTCGAGCTGCTCGTTGGCGACGCGGACGGTGCCCTGCACGAGATCGTCGACGACGGTCTCGCCGGCGGTCGGCGCCTTCAGGCGGACGACCGGGTTGATCCCCGGCGGCGCGTCCTTGGGATCGCGCTCGCGCCAGTGGCCCTCGTAGCGGATCGACTTGCCCGCCGCTTTCTGCGCCTCGCGCATGCGGGCGAGCTCGTCCGGCGTCTCGTAGGCGTAATAGGCGTGGCCTTTGGCCACCATCTCCTTCGCCACTTCGGCATGGCGCGTCATGCGCGAGAATTGATAGACCGGCTCGCCATCCCAATCGATCTCGAGGAAGGCGAGGCCGTCGAAGATCGCCTTGATCGCCTCGGGCGTTGAGCGTGCGCGATCCGTGTCTTCGATGCGCAAACGGAAGGTGCCGCCGACATGGCGCGTGTAGAGCCAGTTGAACAGCGCCGTGCGCGCATTGCCGATATGAAGGAAGCCCGTAGGCGAGGGGGCGAAGCGGGTGACGATTTTCATTGGAAAACGGGTATCCGTGCGCGCTTCGTTCTCACTTTCGCGCGTCTTTGATGAGCGTGAAGGGACGGAAGCGATCTA
>CAZUYG010000588.1:0-3136 GCA_964624265.1 uncultured Candidatus Odyssella sp. | reverse complement strand
ATCTTCAAGGCCGGCGGCGCGGCCGCCGGCCCGAAGCAGGAGAAACGCCGGCGCTAGAACCGGTACTGCAGCGAAACCTGCAGGTAGTGGTCCTTGCGCACGTCGTAGAGGATCCGGTCGGCGCTCGGATTGAGGAAGAACCGCGCCTGCAGATCGACGCGCATCGCATCCGTGATCCGGCGGCTGGCGCCGAAGTAGATGATCTTGTCGGAGTCCTTCACGTCTTGGATGTAGCCGAGCAGGGCACGGGTATCGCTCTTGTCGTTCAGATTGACCCGCACGCCGACGAACATGTCGTGCTCGAACAGCGTCGTGGAACGCCGGCCGCGGCTGTCCCAGAGGAACTCGGCCAGAACGCCGACATCGGCGCCCGTGTCGAAGAACGATTTGAAGGTGTATTCGCCGCCGAGACCGCCGGCGACGTAGGTTTCTTCCTTCCCGCCGATATTGTTGAAGCCCTCGCGGACGAGGCCTTCGAACTTGAACTGCCACGGTCCACGCGTGTAGCTCGCGTCGATGCCGCCCTGGTTGATCACCTGGTAAACGGGGACGACCGTCGGCGGCGGGCCGCCCACCACCGGAAGCTGGAGCGGCGTCAGCACCTTGAAGCTCGGGTCGCGGCTCGTGCCGTGGAAGTAGTAGACGCCGAAATCGAGGTTGCTGATCGAGTGGCTATAGCGGAGCGCGAAGCTCGGATACCAGTGTCCGAGGCTGTTCTCGAACTGCGTATCGTCGGTGTCGATCGCGATGCGCGACCGCAGGCGGCCATGCTCGCCGGGGAAGGTGCGCTCGCGCGAATACGGCAGGTAGAACGCGTCGATCGTGCCCCAGCTCCGCGGCACCGACAGGTGCACCATCGGCTGACCCAGGCGATATTCCGTCAGGCTGCTGATGTCCGGCGCCTCGACCTGGTCAACCTGGTTCACGATGTCGACGAGGTGCGCCGATTCGAGCGTGCCCCAGAACACCCGCGCCACGCCGACGCGCAGGCGGAAATCCTGGAACTCCTTCTGCCAGTACGCTTCGCGAAGGTCCCAGTGCGTGCGCCGGTCATCCACCGTGTCGTAGCGGAAGAACGGCTTCACCGAGATGCGGCTGCGGTCCGCAAGATCGGTGCCCCACTCGGCCTCGCCCCAGAACGAAACGTCCTGCGGCCGCTGCCCGGCGTGGGCGGTGCCCAGCGGGAAGAAACGGCCTTCGACCGCGACCGTGCCGCGCGGCAGATTGTGCGGGCCCGGGCCGGATCCGGGCTCGTTGTAGAGGCCGGGGCGCCAGCCGATCTTGATGAAGGGCCCGTGGCTCACGATGCTGCCGGCGCTCGTGCCTGTTGTCACCGGCGCAAGCGCGAAAACCGAGGAGAGCGGATCGATGCGGCGCGAATCGGCCACGCCGAGGTAGGACTGCACGCTGTATCCGACCGTCGCGTACCAGCCGCCGCGCATGAGATAGCTGAGCGCGAGTTCCGCATCGAGGCTGAACGCCGTGCGGCCGCCGCTGTTGGTCTGGCTGCTCGAGAAATTGGGCCCGGCGATCGGCGACAGGCCGGCGTTCTCGGTCGTCTTGCGGTTGCCGAACAGCACCGCGCCGGCGACGTTGCCGTGGACCCACCAGCTCGAGCTCAACGGCACCGTGGCGCCGACGCCGAGGCGGGGGCCGATACCCCAATAGCGGGTATTGCGCTCGATTTCATACTCGGCGAGGCCGAGGTTGGAGTACCGGGTCAGCAGCTGCGTCGAGTAGTGCGCGAAACGCGCGCCGCCGAAAACGCGCAGCTCGCCCCACGGATAACTGAGGTTGTGGCCGAGTTCGATATCGGCGGTGTGTACGAACTGGCGCGATTCCGACGAGGCGTGGATGCCGGCGATCGGGATTGGAAAGCCGCCCGGTCCGACGATCACGCCCGGATAGACCGGAACCGTCACCGTGGTCGGCGCGACGGTCACGGCAAGATCCGAGCGGTCCTGGACCCGTCCGCTGAAACTGCCGCGGTAAGCGACGCCCAGATCCCAGGGTCCGAACCGGTTCTCGAAATTGAATTTCACCGTTCCGCCGAAATCGGGCGCGAGGCGCCGGTCGGTTGTGGAGAGCGGCGTCAGCCCCGGAATCGGAACCGTGATCTCTTGGGCGAAGACGTTTTTCGGAAAGGTCGTCAGCAGCTGCGGCGCGCCCTCGACCGAAACGTTGAGACCCTGCCACAGCGGCGTCTGCGCGCCGGCGGTGGAAACGGAGCCCGCAGCCGCCAGCGCGGCCACGAGGAGCGGCCGTGCAGATTTCCCCTCGAAGCGCATCGTAGTCCCCCTTGCTTTAAGCGCGAATTTACTAAAAAAGCGACTTCGTTCAATCGACCAATGCGAGTTGGGCGAATTGTTTCCGCGAGTGCGGCATTCGTGCAACGGCGCACTCTGGGAGAGCTCAATGCTTTTTGATGAATTCGTCTGCCGCACCCGCGAGATGGCGGGCCGCGGTATGGGGCTGGCTGCCGCTTTCTTGGCCTTGTTGGTCGCCGGCATGCCAAGCGATGCGGCGGCCGAGACCGACGCCGAGAAGGGCCTTGCCATCGTCCGCGAGGCGGAACGCCGCAACCAAGGGTGGGGCGACAGCATCGCCGAGGCCAGGATGATCCTGCGCGACCGGCAAGGAAGCGCCAGCGAGCGGCGCATGGAATTGCGCTCGCTCGAAGCCGGCCGCGGCAGCGACGGTGGCCGAACGTTGTTGTTCTTTCGTTCTCCCCCGGACGTCGACGGCACCGCCCTGCTGACGCACGCGCACACTGATCGCGACGACGACCAGTGGCTTTTTCTGCCCGAGATCAGGCGCGTGAAGCGCATCAGCGGAAGCGGCAAGGCGGGCTCGTTCATGGGCAGCGAGTTTTCTTACGAAGACATGCGCGATGCCCAGATCGAAAAATATCAATTTCGCTTCGAGCGCGAGGAGGCCTGCGGCGCGCTGCGCTGCTTCGTCGTCGAACGCCGGCCGCGCGACGAAGATTCCATGTACATCCGGCAGCTGGTTTGGATCGACACGGCCGAGTACCGGACGGTCAAGACCGCCTTCTTCGACCGCAAGAACTTTCATCTGAAGACGCTCGAGATCGGCGATTTTCGCCGCTACCTCGACCGCTACTGGCGCCCGCACC
>CAZUYG010000587.1:0-3141 GCA_964624265.1 uncultured Candidatus Odyssella sp. | reverse complement strand
CCCAGATCGCGTCGGCGCCCATGTAGCGCACCGAGAGCGCGAGGCGGCGCTGGGTCTTCGAGCGGTTGCCGCCGGAGCCGTGGACGGTGAGCGGGTGGTGGCAGATGCAGTCGCCGGCCTTCATGTCCCAGGAGAGGATGCGAACGTCGCCGGTGCGGTTGCGGGGGTCGGAGAAATCCGGGCAGACCGGGGCGCTCATGTCCATGCGCGCGGGATCCTGGTCGGGCGTGATCGCGCGATACCACTTGCCCCAGCGATGCGAACCCGCGGCGTATTCGAGCCCGCTGGTTTCGACCGAGACGTCGGTGAGCGCCACCCAGATCGAGACGATGTCGCCGCCGCGGAACGGCCAATAGGGCAGGTCCTGATGCCAGAAGGTGGGCGCCTGGGTGCCCGGCTCCTTCACGAAGAGCTGGTCGTAGAAGAAATTGACGCGCTTCTGGCGCAGCAGGCGGGCCGCGATCTCGCCGGCGGGCGAGCGCAGCGCGAATTCGCGGAATTCCGGGTCCCAGGTGGACATGAAGATGTTGGCGTAGAAGCGCCCCGGCTCGCCGGGCTTGGTGCCTTCGCGCACCTGGCCCCTGCCGGACGCGATCACGCGGTCGGTCGCGGCAATCATGCGGTCGAGCCAGTCGCGGCCGAAGAGGCCACGGAGACAGGCGACGCCGTCGGTCTCGTAGGCGCGGATTTCGCTGTCCGCGATCTGCACGTTCGAAGGCTGCTTGGCCACGTTCCGCTCCCATCGGCGCCTCTGCGGGTGCCGTGCCGCCGCTTCTAGGCGATTTCGCGCGAAACCGCGACGGTTCGCGCGCGCAGTGTCCGTTTTCGGCGGCGCATCCGGACCCGGCATCCGGGCCTTGCGGTCAAGGCGGTCGCATCGCGGCCGCCGCTGCGCTACGAAAGGGCCGGGGACCCCGATCGAACGGAGAAACGCATGGACGCGACCGTGAAGAAGACGACGCTGCGCATGATTCCCTACGGCCTCTACGTGATCACCGCCGAGGCCGCCGACGGGCGCGTGGCCGCCGCCACCGTGAATTTCGTGACGCAGACTTCGTTCAACCCGCCGCTCGTCGCCGGCGCGTTGAAGGCGGACTCGGGCGCCTATGCGCTGGTCAAGGAAACCAAGGCGTTCGCGCTCAACATGCTCGGCAAGGGCCAGCAGGGCGCGGCCTTCGCGTTCTTCAAGCCGGCCGAGAAGCAGGGCGACAAGATCAGCGGCGAGGCCTACCGCAAGGGCGCGACGGGCGCGCCGATCCTGCTCAGCGCGCCGGCCAGCGTCGAATGCAAGGTGGTGGAGATCGTCGCGAAGGGCGATCACCACGTCGTGCTCGGCGAGGTCGTCGAGGCGAATCTCGCGAAGGCGCCCGAAGGCCGCCCCGATCAGGCGATCCTGCTGATGGCCGATCTCGGCCCCAACGTGTTTTACGGCGGCTAGCCGCGCGACTCGTTCGCGATCGCGACCCAGACGGCGCCGTCCTTGCGATACCAGCGCTTCACGGCGGCCCACGCGATGCGGTGGCAGTGCGATTCGCGCCGGCTGTCCGGCCCGGTGAAACGTTTCCAGGCGTTGTTGAACGCCTGGCGATAGATGTCCTGCGCGTGCGCGGGCAACACGTGCTGCACGGGCGGCGGCAGGTCGCTGTTCGTGCGATAGGGCATGAGAGGACTCGCGGCTGCACGTAATGAACGTGCGGCCGCGGCCTTCATCCTTGACCTAAATCAAGGGCCGGCGACGACGCTTCAGCGTTTCTTGCCCGGCTTCTTCTTCGCCTTGGCCTTGGCTTTCGCGGCCGGCTTTGCCTTCGGCTTGGCTTTCGCCTTGCCCTTGGCCTTGGCCGCCGTGCGGGCAGCACCGCTGGTGCGGATTTCCGGCGCCGCACCCTTGCGCTTCTTGCTCTTGTCGACGGCGTCGCGCGCGGATTGCAGCGCTTCGCGCACCAGGGCCGCGCCCTTCACCATCGACACCATTTTTCCGTAGGCGACCTCGCGCGGGAGATATTTCATCCCGCAATCGGGCGCCACGATGATGCGCTCGGGCGGGCAATGCGGGAACGCGCGGGTGATGCGCGCCGCCACCACCTCGGGCGTCTCCACCGCCAGGTTGTCGAGATCGATGACGCCGAGGACGATCGTCTTGTCCGGCAGCTTCTCGAGGATCACGGTGTCGAGATTCGATTGCGCGGTCTCGATCGAGATCTGGTGCACGCGGCACTGCTCGAATTCGGGCAGGAACGAATAGCCCTCCGGCCGCGCATGGATGATGGCCGCGTAGCCGAAGCAGATGTGCACCGCCGTCGTGCCCTTCACGCCGTCGAGCGCGGCCTGGAGCGACTTCAGGCCGTATTCGCGCGCCGCCTGCGGGCGCGCCTGCATGTAAGGCTCGTCGATCTGCACCACGTCGGCGCCGGCCGCGAACAGGTCCTTGATCTCTTCGTTCACCGCCTTCGCATAGTCCATCGCCGCCTCGGCGGGCGTGCGGTAGAAATCGTTCTGCGCCTGCTGGCTCATCGTGAACGGGCCGGGCACGGTCATCTTGATCAGGCGCGTGGTGTTGCGGCGCAGGAACTCGGTGTCGCGCACCTGCACCGGATATTTGCGGCGGATCTTGCCGGCGATGCGCGGCACCGGATTCGGATGACCCGAACGGTCGAGCGCGCTGCCCGGATTGTCGATGTCGACGCCCTCGAGCGCGGTCGCGAA
Source organism: uncultured Candidatus Odyssella sp. (assembly GCA_964624265.1). Taxonomy (GTDB): domain Bacteria; phylum Pseudomonadota; class Alphaproteobacteria; order Bin65; family Bin65; genus SBBV01. The sequence goes on along the minus strand of CAZUYG010000587.1, from coordinate 438 downwards.
ACGGTTGGAATAGCTTTCGCGCCGCATCTCGCCGTCGGTGATGATGTCGAGACCGGCGCGCTCCTGGTCGCGAATGGCGATCAGGGTCGCGTCGTCCTGCGCTTCCTCGAGGAAGCGCGGATCGACGCGCCACAGCTCTTTCGCGCGCACGCGCGGCGGGAAGCGGCCGCGCAGGTTGTCGCGGTCGACGAGCCAATCCGGCTGCGGGTAGGAGCCCACGAGCGACGTGGGCAAAAGCGAATGAAGCGGCTGCGGCATGCGGCGTTCCCCCGAGGGCGATGTGTTGTGGATTATCCCGCACGCTAGCACGCGCCCCGCGCGCAAAAGAAGCCTCGAAACACGCGCGGCGCCATGCGCCGGGCCGCGCTCCGGTGCCCCTCCGCTGATGCGGCGATTGTGCCGGGCAGTGCCGCCCCTGTATCTTGACCTCCATCGAGC
>CAZUYG010000586.1:0-3146 GCA_964624265.1 uncultured Candidatus Odyssella sp. | reverse complement strand
TGGCCGCGCGCGTGCGTCGTGCTGCGCGCGGCCCGCCGGCTCGCTGCACTCCGCCGCCCCGCCGGTGCGGCGCGGGCGGCCGAGGGCGAGCAGCGCGAGGCCCGCGGCGAGCGCGGCGGCGCTGGCCAGCGTTGTCGCTGGAAAGAACCGGTCGGTGCGTGCCGTGACCCGGATCGAACCGGCGTCGAGGATCTCCTGCACGCCGTCGAAGACGAGGTGCTCCAGCGCGAGACCGATCGCTCCCGCCAATATGAGGGCGAAACCGATAGCGGAATACATGCGCATGCAGATGCCCCCATTGCCCGGCTCGGGGCGCCGTTCCCCTTCGCGCCCGTTAAGCATGCCTATGCGCCGGCGCGGCTTTGGTTCCACGCCGCCGGTGGATAAGCACGGGAACGCGGTTGACGGTTGCGTGCATGCGCCACGCAGCGCGAAACGCCTCTGGCGGTCTTCGCCGTGGCGTCGCGGCTGCTCTGCGCGCACGCCATGCCGGGCCTTGGCGACCCGCGGCGGCGCGGGAGCGGGTTCGCGCGAATGCAGGAGAGCGAGCGCCACGACGCTGGCAGCCATGGCCAACTCTTGCCAGGCACGAACGCGTTTTTTCGCTGACGGAATAAGCGATTCTGCAGGTTGGGGCCATCACGCTTTCGCCGCGATTCTTCATCGAATCGCCGCCAAGGGCGCAAATCTACGCCATGGACCGGGCGCTCTATGTGAGCGTGGTTTGGCAGCCGGAATTCTCCCCCACCGGCCCAAACTAAGCAGTGGCTCCCCCCAGCCGCTGCAACAATGAGCTCCGGTGTCTCCCCCACGCTGGAGCCCATGTCCCCGGGAAGGCCGTAGCGGAGGCCCCTCCAACGCTGCGGCCTTTTCCGTTTTTGCGCCGAACTGAGCCGCGAAGATGGTTAACCAGGGCGGCCTGCAATCATTTGAAATCATTAACTCTATTGGCAGAAATCACAAACTCGCCACGATTTGGCGAATTCTTTGCCACATCGGCTGGATACACCGGCGTCATTCCGCAGCTGGGGCTGTCGCAGACCAAAGCAGCGGGAACTGAGGCGACATAGGGTACCGTGTAGCGTTTCTCTCCTCCGCACCGGTACCAACGAGGCAGAGGCCGCGGGATCTCGTCCAACCCGCGGCCTTCGCTGTTTTGGGGCCGTCTTCAGCGCCGTCGGAGCAGCCCGATCACGAACAGCACGATCACCGCGCCGATGAATGCGTTGACGATCGCGGCGATAATCCCGCCGCCGATCACGAGGCCGATCTTGGGCAGCAGGAAGCCGGCGACGACCGCGCCCACGATGCCCACCAGAATATTGCCGACGAGGCCGAAGCCGGCGCCGCGCATCACGAGGCCGGCCAGCCACCCGGCCACCGCGCCCACGACGATCCAGATCAGAATTGCCATCAGCGACATCGCGTCCTCCGCCCGTTCCGGCCGTGCAACATAGGCCAGAGCGGCGCAAGGGGCCATCGGCTAGCAGCCGCCGGTACCGTCATGGTGCGGGAGAAGCGGCCGGGCCGAAAAATTTTTTGAGCTGAGGCGGCAGCCGGCCGGCCGGCAGACGCGCCAATTCCATGATAGGAATAGGAAAAACTGGCGACTGCCGCCTATCGAACAAGGGCCGAGTGTGACGTCCGTCACGCACCGCCATCACAGCCTCGCGTGCAAATGTGATATATTTTTAGGGTTACAATCCGGTTGTCAGTGGAGGACGCCATGTCGTCATTCCCGCAGACGTTCGAGGTCATCGGTCCGCTCGCCGTAAAAGCCCTCGCTTTTGCCGCCGGCCTTGCCGTGTTCATGCCGCTGCTGGCGGCGTTCGCGGCCCCGTTCTTCGCCTAGGACGGTACGAAGCAGGGCGCGCACCGCCCATCCGAAAGAAGACGTCGAAAACCGGCCGCTCGAAGCGAAATGCCGTCCACGGTGCCGGACGGCCGCCCTTGGAGATACACATGCGCAATCTACCGATCGTCATGTTCGCGGCGGGCAGCATGTTCGCTGCCGGCGCGCAAGCCGCCACCGAATCGCGGATCGGCACCGCCGCCAGCACCAAGAACGACGTCAGCGGCCAGCTCGCCGGCACGCGGCGCCCGCTCAAGCTCGGCGACGGCGTGTTCCAGAACGAAAGCATCGCGACCGGAAACGGCGCCAGCGCGCAGATCCTGTTCAGCGACGAGACCGCGCTGACGATCGGGCCCAATTCGCGCGTAACGCTCGACAAGGCGGTTTACGATCCCGCCTCGCGCAAGGGCGAGCTGGTGTTGCGGGCCACGTCGGGCGCGTTCCGTTTCGTGTCCGGGTCGGGGCCGAAAGAAGGCTACAAGATCGGCACGCCCATGGGCACGATCGGCGTGCGCGGCACGATCATCGAATTCGCGATCCGCGGCCAATGGCTGATGCTGTCGCTCACGGAGGGCGGCACCTATCTCTGCACCACCGCGCAGAATTGCGTCGAGCTTTCCAAGCCCGGAACCTATCTGGTCACGAACGGCACGCAGATCGGCAGCGAAAAGTCGAAATTCGACAGGTCCTGCGACGAGAGCCATGGCCTGACGAAATGCCTCGTGGGCAGCGGCGACGATGCGCTCTACCTGAACTTCGTGGGGCTCGGCCGCGTGTTCAACGAGCTCTCGCCTGGGGCCGGGCCCAACCTGCCGCCGCCCAACAACCCACCGCCCGGTAACGGACCGCCGCCGCCAGGCCCGCCGCCGCCCGGACCGCCGCCGCCGCAGACCGGCTTCCCGCCGATCATCACCGGCGCCGGTACGATCCCGCCGGGTCTGCAAAACCAGTCGACCTTGCCGCCCGGGCTGGCCAATCGCGGCCCCAGCTTCCTGCCGCCGGGCCAGCAGAAGAAATAATCCCACAGCGAAAGGCGGGGCGCCGAAGCGGCGCCCCTTCTTTTTTGCGCGGGCGCCGCCGCTCGCGTTTGAAAGCGCGATGGCCGCTGAGGGCGCCGCGCTTGAAACCGAGTGCTCGCGCGCCTATGTTCCCTTTTTGTTTGTTGGCGATAGGATGATGCAACGATGTTTAAGAAGCTGGAAGAAGTAGAGGCCCGGTATAAAGATTTAGGCGTGAAGCTAACAATGCCTGAAACCGTCAACAATCAAAAGCTCTATACGTCAGCAATGAAAGA
>CAZUYG010000585.1:0-3176 GCA_964624265.1 uncultured Candidatus Odyssella sp. | reverse complement strand
CGCGCGGCCGATGGCGCACATCTGCTGCTCGCCGCCCGAGGTGTAGCCGGCCTGGCTGCGCCGGCGCTCGCGCAGGCGCGGGAAGTAGACGTAGACCTTTTCCAGGTCCGCCTTGATCGCCGCCGCGCCGTCCTTGCGCGTGAAGGCGCCGGTCAGCAGGTTCTCCTCGACCGTCAGGTGGCCGAAGATGTGGCGCCCCTCCATGACCTGGATGACGCCGCGGCGCACCAGGTCGTTGGGGCTGAGCTGGTGCACCGCCTCGCCCAAGTGCTCGATCGTGCCCTTCGTCACCTCGCCGCGCTCGGCGCGCAGCAGGTTGGAGATCGCCTTGAGCGTCGTGGATTTGCCGGCGCCGTTCGCGCCGAGCAGCGCCGTGATGCCGCCCTCCGGCACTTCGAGCGAGACGCCCTTCAGCACCAGGATGACGTGGTCGTAGATGACCTCGATGTTCTTGACGTTGAGCAGCGCCTCGGCCACCGCACGCTCTCCCCGATACCGTAGGGGCGGGTTTTCAAACCCGCCCCCGTTTCCGCAAGCACACGGCCGGCGATTTGTCGGGCGTCGAAAGGGCGGGTTCGAAAACCCGCCCCCGCGATCCCTCCCGGCCTATTTGCAGTCTTTGCGCATCTCGACCTTGTTCTCGGCGGCGAATTTCGTCGCCGAGGCCTCGATCATCGGGCGCACCACGTCGCGCATCGGCTCGATCCAGTCCGAGACGACCTTCCACGCCTTGCCGTCCCACTGCTGGATCAGGATCGGGCCGTTGCCTTCGTGATCCGCGCAGGAGACCTTGATCGGGTGCGTGAACTTCCGGTCGAAGCCGAGCTCCGTCAGGCGCGCTTCGCTGACCGCGAGATTTTCGAAGCCCTCGCGCACCTGCTCGCCGGTCGGGTTCTTGCCGTGCTTCTTGATCGCCCAGCGCACCGCCTCGGTCACGACCATCGCGTTCACGAGCGCGCGGTTGTAGAGCACCTCGCCGACCTTATCCCACTCGGTGGCGCCCTTGCCCTTGTCGTAGACGTATTTCTTGATCTCGTCGTGGATCTTGTAGCCCTTGCCGGGCGCGTGGAACGTGGCGGCAAGATAGCCCTTGGCCGCGTTGCCCGCGGGCAGCACGTCGGCCTCGGACCCCGACCACCACACGCCGATGATGCGGTCCATCTTGAACCCGATCGCGGCGGCTTCCTTGACGCCGACCTGGTTCATCACGCCCCAGCCCCAGAAGAAAATCCAATCCGGCTCCAGCTGCTGGATTTTCTGCCAGGTGGCCTTCTGCTCCTGCCCGGGATGATCGACCGCCAGGGCCTCGAACTTGTAACCGTATTTCTTCGAGAGCTCGGTGAGCGTGGGGATCGGCTCCTTGCCGTAAGGGCTGTTGTGGTAGACGAGCGCGATCGTCTTGCCCTTCAGCTTTTCGAGGCCGCCTTCCTTGGAGGCGACGTATTTGATCTTCGCCGAGGCCTGGCTCCAATACGTCGTCGGAACCGTGAACACCCACGGGAACACGCGGCCGTCGGACGCGTCGGTGCGGCCGTAGCCCATCGACAGGATCGGGATCTTGTCGACCGAGGATTTCGGGATGAGGGCATAGGTGATGCCAGTCGAGAACGGATTGATGACCAGCGGCTTCTTGCTCTTGAGGCGCTCGTAGCATTCGACGCCGAGCTTCGTGTCGTACGAGGTTTCGCATTCCTCGGTGACGATCTTCACGCCTTCGATGCCGCCGTCGCGCTCGTTGAGCAGCGCGTAGTAATCCTTGAAACCGTTGGCGACCGGAATGCCGCTGGGGGCATACGGCCCCGTGCGATAGACGAGCGTCGGGATGAAGACGCCCTCCTGCGCCGATGCGGTGCCGGCGGCCCACGGGCCGGCCAGCGCGGCGACGGAGGCAAGCCCAAGCGTGGCGTATTTCAACTTCATGCCATCCTCCCTAATCGTTTGTTTGGATACTTGATTTCATCCGGCGTCGTGCGCCGAACCCTTCAACGCTAACACGGTCAAAATCGGCGCGCAAACCGTGCTGATTCCGTCGTTTCGGCAACTTTCCGGGCGGACCGCGGCGGCCTCCGCTCAGTGCGGGAACGGCCATAGGCGGAGCTTCTCCTTGGAGATCTGCCAGAGCCGCGCGAAGCCGTGCGGCTCCACGATGAGGAAGAAGATCATGAGGCCGCCGAACAGCATCAGCTCGATGTGGCGGCGCGTCGCCACGTCGATGTCGATGCCGAGGGCCGGCAAGGCATTCACGAGCAGGATCGGCACCAGCACGATGAAGCCGGCGCCGAGGAGCGAGCCCAGGATGCTGCCGAGGCCGCCGATGATGACCATGAACAGCACGTTGAAGGATTCGACGATGCTGAACGCGAGCGTTTCGGCGCTGTTGAGGTAGAGAAACAGCAGCATCGCGCCGGCAACGCCGCAGTAGAACGACGAGGTGGCGAAGGCCGAGAGCTTCGTCTGCAGCGGGCGGATGCCGATGAGCTGGGCGGCGATGTCCATGTCGCGGATCGCCATCCACCGGCGGCCGACGCGACCGCGCGCGAGATTTTTCGCGACCAGCGCCATGACGGCGACCAGCGCGAGCGCGAAAATGTATTTGTTCGCCGGCGACGCCGAGGGGCTCGACACCATCGGGTTCAGGAACGAGAGGAACTCGAGCGTGCCGCCCGGCTCCGCGATTCGGCCGAAGATCGTGCGGGGCGGCGATTCGATCGTGCCGGTGGCGTTGTTGTTGGAGAACCAGCCGACCTTGTTGAACAGCCATTGCAGGAAGAACTGCGCCGCGAGCGTGGCCACGGCGAGATAGAAACCTTTGATGCGGAGGCTCGGCAGCCCGAAGAGCACGCCGACGAGCGCGGCGACGCCGCCCGCCATCAGGAAGATGAACAGCAGCCCGAGATCGGGGAAATAGACGGTCGTGAGCTTGTAGGCGCTATAGGCGCCCACCGCCATGAACGCCCCCGTGCCGAGCGAGATCTGTCCGCAGTAGCCGACGAGGATGTTGAGGCCGAGCGCCGCCATCGAATAGATCAGCAGCGGCAGCAGGATGGCGTTGAACCAGTAGGTGGTGGCGAAGGCCGGCGGAATCACGAACGCCGCCGCCAGGAACAGCAGCATGATGATGCGGTCCTGGGCGATCGGGAAGATCGCCTGGTCGGCGGCGTAGCTGGCCTTGAACT
>CAZUYG010000584.1:0-3189 GCA_964624265.1 uncultured Candidatus Odyssella sp. | reverse complement strand
CGGCAGCCACGGACAGGTTTCTTGAGCCCGCCCAAAGCCATCCTCACGCGACTCTAGATGCTGAAGATCACGACCTCGTTCGCGTTCGTGCTGTTGTCCCTCTACACCCCGAGCACGATGAACAGGCTGCTCGACGGCGCGGGCGCCGCCGCCAAGGTTTTCGCGAACTGGTTCGAGAGCGGACTGGAAGCGCTCGGCCGGCTGTTCGGCGACGTGACGATGCTCATGCCGAAGAAGGGCGCGGTGGAGCTGACCGTGCGCTACGTCGGCATGGAGAAGGTCCTGCTGTTCATCGGCATGGCGATCGCGCTGTATCTCGGATGGCTTCTGGTGATCGCCGGCGCCCGCGGCGCGTGGCGGACCGTCGATGCCTCCGGATCGCCGCGCGCGAAGCGGAACGCGCCGTTTCAACCGGGTCCGCCGCGCTGAACGCTTGCGGCGGCCGTGCCGCGCTACAGCCGGTCGCGCTTGTAGATGTCCTTGCGGAACTGCACGCGGCCCTTCATGTCGGTCCAGGCCGTGAAATAGGTGATGTGCACGTTCACCGGCTGCTTGAACACGATCTTGTAGGGATCGTTCGTGGCGACGATCGAGTTGATCTTGTCCTCGGTCCAGGAGCCGTCGTCCTGGTTCCGCAGCAGCAGCATGGCCATGTAGACTGCGGAATCGACGCGGATGCAGCCGCTGCTGAAATAGCGCACATCGTCTTCGAACAGCTCGGGCGCGGCCGTGTCGTGGATGAACACGTTGTGTTTCGAGGGGAACCAGAACACCACGCGCCCTAGAACGTTCTTCGGGCCGGGCTTCTGGCGGACCTGCCAGCGGAAATTCGCCGTCGTGATGCGGTCCCAGTCGATCCGGTCGGCGTCGACCGCGCTCTTGTTGTCGCCGGCGCGCGCGAGCAGGAGATAGTCGTTCGCGCCGATGTATTTCGGCTCGGATTTGAATTTCGGAATCAGGATGCGCTTGACGATGCTCGTCGGCGCGTTCCACCACGGATTCAGCTCGATATGCGTGATCGTGCTGCTCAGCTCCGGGGTGGCATTGGCGATTTCGCCGAGCACGACGCGGGCGGTGTGCAGGGTGCGGCCGCTTTCGACCACCTTGAGGTGCGCATCGGGGATGTTCACGTGAATGTAGCGCAGCCCGAGTTCGCGCGGCACGCGCCGTGCGCGGGCGAGATTGAGCGCGAGCTGCGCGATACGCCATTGCACCGGAACTTTCAGCTCTTCGGCCGTCTCCGCGTTGATCCAGCCCGTGTCTTCGAGCCCGTGGCGCGTCTGGAAGCGCTTCACGGCGGCGATGAGCGCCTGGCCGTACGCGTCGGTGTCGCCGCCGGCCTCGATCTGGTCGTCGTCGCCGTTGTAATCGCCGGTGATGGCCAGCCGGCGCTTGAGCTCGGCGACGCGGGGATCGCGCATGCCGGGGCGCAAGCTCGTGGCGTCGGCGACCTGCGGCCAGCCGCCCCGGCGTTCGATTTCGCGATACTTGGAAAGGGCGATCTCGAGCCCCTCGGCCACCTGTCCGAGCGGCGTCCGGTCGTCGGCGCGCTCGTCGGCCTGCGCCAGCGGGCTCGCGGCGAAAAACGCCGCGGTAGCGAGGAATCCGAACGAGCGTCGGGAAAGCACGGACATGGACATGGCGTTCAATGCGGAGCGATGACGGAGGATGTGCGAACTATCTACGCGCCACACGGCGTGGATGTTCCAGACAATTGTGAGTGAAGGCAGCATATTGGGCGCGCCGGCGCAACCCACGCGTTGCCGCAAGCGCGGCCGGAACGGAACTTGGTTCAATCGGGCGGCGCCGCGGCCCCGCCGATCCAGGTCGCCGTCACCTCGCGCCGCTCGTCGAGCAGCACGAAATCGGCGCGAAAGCCGGGCGCGATCCGTCCACGCTCGCCGTCCAGCCGCAGGAACGCGGCCGGCACGCGCGAAGCCATCCGCAGCGCGTCTTCGAGCGAAACGCCGAGGCTGTTCGTGGCATTGCGGACAGCGGCCGCCATGTCGAGGTCGGAGCCGGCCAGCGTGCCGTCCGGCGCCGTGAGCTTACCGTTCTCGCGGCGGATCGCCTGCCCGATCAGGTCGAACCGATCGAGGGACGTGCCGACCGTCGGCATGGCGTCGGTGACGAGCATCGTGCGCCCCGTGCCGCGCGCGGCGAGCGCCACGCGCAACGTGGCCGGCGCGACGTGATGCAGATCGGCAATGATGCCGCACCAGCTTTCGCGATCTTCGAGCGCGGCGCCGACAGGGCCCGGATCGCGCGCGGACATCGGCGGCATCGCATTGAAAAGGTGCGTGAAGCCCGTCAGCCCCTCGCGGCGGGCGTCCTTGATGGCTTCGTAGGATGCCGCCGTGTGTCCGGCCGCGACGATGACGCCGGCGGCCGCGAGGCGGGCGACCGTTCCCGGCGGCACGCATTCCGGCGCGAGGGTGACGAGCGTCCGGCCGCGGCCGAGCGACGTCAGCAGCGCAAAATCCTCGTCGGTGAAGGGGCGTATATGGGCGGCATCGTGGACGCCTTTGCGCGCGGGATTCAGAAACGGGCCTTCGAGATGAATCCCGAGCACGCCGGGCACGCCGGCTTCGATTGCAGCGCGCACGGCTTCGATGGCGGCACGCATCTTTTCGGGGCGATCGGTGATGAACGTCGGAAGGAATCCGGTCGTGCCGAAGCGGCGATGCGCGGCGCCGATCGCGCGGATCGCGTCCACGGTGGGGGCGGCGTTGAACAGCACGCCGCCGCCGCCGTTCACCTGCACGTCGACGAAACCCGGGGCGAGCAGGCCGTTGATGCGGCGGCGTTCCACGCCGGGCGGAATCTCCGCTTCGGAGAATATGGCGGCCACCATGCCGCGTTCGACCACGACCGCGATCCCGTCGCGTATAAGGTCGCCGTCGAAGACGCGGGCGCCGGCGAGGGCAAACGGCATCACAACGTCTCCGTGACCTTGCTGAGATGCGGCGGCCGGTCGGGATCCCGTCCGCGCGCCCGGGCGACGGCGTCGGCCAGCGGATAGAACGATTGCAGAAGCAGCAACGGCGCGACGAGCGGATCGCGCCCTGGCAAGACCGGCAAGTCGATCAGGCCGGGAAGCGCGTCGATTCCGGCGGCGATCAGCGGCACACGCCGGCGGGCCAATTCTTGCGCGATCGCGGCGATTCCCGCTGCGGCCGCGTCGGGTTG
>CAZUYG010000583.1:0-3191 GCA_964624265.1 uncultured Candidatus Odyssella sp. | reverse complement strand
CATCGGCGCTAGTCCAGGATCACGTGCGGGATGAAGCGCGCGTCGTCGGTGGTGACGATGTTGCGGTCTTCGCGGATGCACATGCCGGCGGGCTCGCTGGCCACGAGCCACACGCCGCACATCGGGAACACGCCGCCGAAATCGGGCAGCGGGTGATAGGCCTGCACGATGTGGCCCTCGGCGCCGTATTTGCCGTCTTTCGCGGCGCGCTTCACGCCCTTCACCGTCACCTCGACGTTCCAGCCCTCGCGCGAATAGAGCGGCTTCCGCACGAACGAATCGCCGAGTGCGCGCGCCTCGGGATCGCCTTCGAAGAAGGCCGGCAGCAGATTCGGGTGATTGCGGTGCTTCTGCCAGAGCATCGGCAGGAAGCCCTTGTTCGACAGGATCGCCTTCCACGCCGGCTCGATGAAATGCGTGCCGCTGTCGGGAATGTTCTTGGCGAACTCCTCGCGGAACAGCCATTCCCACGGATAGAGCTTGAACAGCCACGGGATCGTCATGTCGTCGAGATCGGTGAAGCGGCCCTCGGGGTCGAGGCCGATCTCGTCCATGAACAGGCTCTGCGTCTCGATCCCGCCCTGGCGCGCGCAATCGGCGAGATATTCGATCGTGCCCTTGTCTTCGAGGCTGTCGCGCGCGCAGGCGAAGCTGAGCTTGCTGTCGATGCCGAGCTTCGGGAACGCGGCGACGAGCTTCTCGTGCATCGAGTTGAACTGGTCGCACCCCTTCGGGATGATCGCGCGCTCCATCGCCTGCTCGAGCCACACCCACTGGAAGATCGAGGTTTCGTAGAGCGAGGTGGGCGTGTCGGCGTTGTATTCGAACAGCTTCGGCGGGCCCTTGCCGTCGTAGCTGAAATCCATGCGGCCGTAGAGATTGCGCTCCTGCCCGCGCCAGCTCTGGACGATGTAGTCCCAATAATCCTCGGGGATCGCGAGCTTCGCCATCTGCTCTTCGGAGGCGCAGACGCGGTCGACGATGTCGAAGCACATTTCCTCGAGCGTTTCGGCGGCGCTTTCGAGATCCTCCTCGATCTGCTCGAGCGTGAATTTGTAATAGGCGCTCTCGTCCCAATAGGGATCGCCCTCGAGCGAGTGGAAATCGAAGCCGTGCTCCTCGGCGGTCTTCTTCCAGTCGGAGCGGGGCGAGACGGCGATGCGTTCCATGCGGGGGACCGTGCGTGCGGCAGATGCAGATTGAACCACAGCCGGCGCGCGACGAAAACGCGCCCGATCGGGGACCGGGCGCGGGATCGCGCGAAAGCCGTGGCTATGGGGGCGTCAGCTGCCCGAGGTGGTGGCGCCGCGGCCCGGGCTGGTGCTGCCGTAGACGGCGCCGTTGCGGCCGAAGCCGCCGCGCGTCGTCGTCGCGCTCTTGAAGGCCGACGTCGTCGCCGAGCGCGACATGTTCTGGAGGCCGGTCTTGCTCGTCACCGGGCGGTTGTCGCCGGTGCGGAACTGCGTGCCGTTCTGCGTCTTGTAGAGCGGCTGCGGCGTGAAGCCGGGCTGGCCGCTCAGCGTGCGGCCGAGCATGTAGCCGACCATCAGCGGCATGAACGTGGACGTGCCCGAGGTCGTGCGATAGGGCGATTCCTCGCACTTGCCGGCGCCGAAATCGGCCTCGCAATCCGCCTTGGACGCGTATTTGGGCGCGACCTTCTTGTGCTCTTCCTTCGCCGTGTCGAAGGCCTTGCGGCACTCCTCGTCGGTGAACTGCTTGTCGGAGATGCACTGATCCATCGACGTGTAGACGCCGGCCGGCGTTTCCGATTCGCCGCACGCCGAGAGCGCCAGCGCGCTGGCACCCATGGCGAGCAGAGCGACGTAGCGGGAGCGTTTCATCGTGATCCTCATTGCCTAGGCCCTTGCGCGCGAAATTAGCCGGAACGGCCGCACTGTGCGAGAGGGCGGAGACCGCCGCAGTGATCCCCTTCACACCCATAATCGGGAAATGTGGTGAAGGATGGGTTGATGCGCAACGAGAGCGCTTTCTAAGCAATTCTACGGAGGCCAAATTTCGCGCAAGCCGCTGTCACGCGCGATCCTTGGCTTTCGTTTGCTGTTCTTGGCTTCTCGCGCTGCTGTTGCCGGTGCCGCCATGAAATGACGCGGCGTGGGAAATCCAGCTGAAGGCGAGCCGGCGTTCTTTGTAACAAAAAATATAACAATATCAAGGCAGTGCGGCGATGCGCGGGCGCGCCTATTCGATGACGTCGTCGGCGGCGACGAGTAGCGAATCGGGCACCGCCAGGCCGAGCGCGCGGGCGGCGCGCAGGTTGATGACGAATTCGAACGTATCCGGCCGCACGACCGGCACCGTGGCGGGATCGGCGCCTTTCAGCAGCCGGCCGGTCTGCCGCCCGAGCTCGCGATAGGCCGAGGCGAGGTTCGGCCCATAGCTGACGAGCCCGCCCGCCAGCGGAAATTCGCGGATGTGGAAGATCGCCGGCAGCGCGTGCTCGGCCGCGAGCGCCACGAGCCGGTCGCGCTGCGTGTCGAAGAACGGATCGTTCTGCACGATCAGCGCCGCGGCGCCGTGCTGCTTCGCCTCGGCCACCGCCGCCGGCAGCGCCGCCGCCGCGCGCGCTTCGACCGGCGCGATCTCGCGCCCGAGGCCCTGCGCCGCCGCCAGCACCTCGCGCGCATGTTCGCGGGCGTTGGGGTTTGTGGGATTGAGCAGCAGCCCGATCTTGCGCGCCGACGGCACGAGGCGCGCCAGGATCTCGAGCCGCTTCGCGCCGAGCGCGCTGGTGATGAGGCTGACGCCGGTGGCGTTGCGGCCGGGGCGGTTGAGGCTTTCGACCAGCCCGATGCGCACCGGATCGTCGCCGATCAGGAACGCGGTGGGCACCGTGGCGCTCGCCGCGCGCAGCGCGAGCGCGGCCGGATCGCCGCCGGCGGCCAGCACGGTCGGCTGCGCCGCGATCAATTCGCGCGCGAGCGCGGGCAATTGCGCATAGTTGCCGCGCGCCCAGCGGTAATCGAGCGCGACCGTCTCGGGATCGGTGAAGCCGCCATCGCGCAGTCCGCGCAAGAAGCCGGCGGTATGGCCGGCGGCCTCGTCGGGCGCGCGCGTGCTGAGGAAGCCGACGCGCGGCCTGGCGCGCTGCGCCCGCAGACCGTTGGGCCATGCCAGCGCCGCGCTCGCCAGCAGAAGAAAGCCGCGGCGTCTCAAGGCCATTCCCGTCC
>CAZUYG010000582.1:0-3192 GCA_964624265.1 uncultured Candidatus Odyssella sp. | reverse complement strand
GGAGGGTGGCGGTCATGCACGCAATATAGTCGGATTTGGACGCGCGGCGATATTGCCGCCACGGTCACACAGGCCGAATGGGGCGAGAGAGGCTTCGCTTTTCGGCGAGGCCGGGCAGCCCAAACGCTCAGCCCTCGCCGTGGAAGAAGTCATACACCTTCTTCGCCACCACCTTGCTGATGCCGGGCGTCGTCTCGAGATCGGCGAGGCCGGCCGCGGCCACGCCCTTGGCCGAGCCGAAGCGCATGAGCAGCGCCTTCTTGCGCCGCGCGCCGATGCCGGGCACGTCGTCGAGCTGCGATCTCAGCGTCGAGGCGGCACGCCTCGCACGGTGAGCCCCGATCGCGAAGCGATGCGCCTCGTCGCGCAGGCGCTGGAGGAAAAACAGCACGGCATCGCCGGGCGGGAACTGCCGCTCGCTGCCGTCGGGCAGGTGAAACGTCTCGCGGCCGGCGTTGCGGTCGGGCCCCTTGGCGATGGCCACCAGCGGCACGTCGTCGATGCCGAGATCGCCGAGCACCGTGCGCGCCGCCGAAAGCTGCCCGGCGCCGCCGTCGATGAGCACGAGGTCGGGCCAGGTGCCGCGCTCGCGCTCGGCGTCTTCCTCGATCGCGCGCTTGAAGCGGCGCGTCAGCACCTCGCGCATCATGCCGAAATCGTCGCCGGCGGAGATCGTCCCTTCGGGCGGCGCGCCGGCCTCGCCCTTGGGCAGCGCCGTCTTCGGCGCCGCGGTCTTGATGTTGAATTTGCGGTACGCCGATTTCAGGAAGCCTTCCGGCCCGGCCACCACCATCGCGCCCACGGCGTTGGCGCCCTGAATGTGGCTGTTGTCGTAAATCTCGATGCGCTCGGGCGCGGCCTCGAGGCGGAACGCGTCGGCGACGCCCTCCAGCATCTTCCGTTGCGACGAGCTTTCGGCGAGCCGCCGCGCTAGCGCGGACTTGGCGTTCTCGAGCGCATGCTCGAGCAGTTTCCGCTTGTCGCCGCGCTGCGGCACGGCGAGCTCCACCTTGCGCCCCGCGCGCACCGCCAGCGCTTCCTCGATCAGAGCGGCATCGGGTACCTCCTCGCTGAGCAGCACGAGCTTCGGCGGCGTCTTGTTGTCGTAGAACTGGCCGACGAAAGCAGCGAGCACCTCGCCGCCGGCCGCGGCTTTGTCGTGGCGCGGGAAATAGGCGCGGTTGCCCCAGTTCTGCCCGCCGCGGAAGAAGAAAACCTGGATGCAGGTCTGGTTCGCCTCGCGCGTGGCCGCGATCACGTCGGCCTCGTCGATGTCCTGCACGTTGATGTCTTGCCGCGCCTGGATGTGCGCGAGCGCCCGGATGCGGTCGCGATACGAGGCGGCGGTCTCGAATTCCAGCGCGGCGCTCGCCTTCTCCATCTCGGCCGCGAAGCGCTCGCGGATGCCGGGGTCGCGGCCCGCGAGGAAATCCTCGGCCTGCGCGATGAACGTCGCATAGTCCTCGGGCGTCACGCGGCCGACGCAGGGCGCGCTGCAGCGCTTGATCTGGTGCAGCAGGCAGGGCCGCGTGCGCGCCGCGAACACGCCGTCGGTGCAGGAGCGCAGCAGGAACGCGCGCTGGAGCGAATTGAGCGTGCGGTTCACGGCGCCCGCGGAGGCGAACGGGCCGTAATAGACGCCGCCCTCGTCGCGCGCGCCGCGGTGCTTGACGATACGCGCCCAGCGCTTCGGGCTGTCGAGCGGCGCGCTTTCCGCCGCGGGCGGGATGTGGATGTAGGGAAACGACTTGTCGTCGCGCAGCAGCACGTTGTAGCGCGGCTTCAGGCGCTTGATCAGGTTCGATTCGAGCAGCAGCGCTTCGACCTCGGTGTGGGTCGAGACGATCTCGAGTGACGCCGTCTCCGCCACCATGCGGCGCAGGCGCTCGGGCAGCTTCGCGATCGCGGTGTAGTTGGCGACCCGCTTCGCGAGGCTGCGCGCCTTGCCGACGTAGAGCGCGTCGCCGCGCCGGTCGAGCATGCGATAGACGCCCGGCCCCAGCGGCAGGCGCGGCAGGTGCTCCTTGATCAGCGCGGCGCCGGCCGCCAGCGGGCCGTCCGCCGGCGGCGCTTCCGCCTCGCCTTCGTTCTCGAACGTCGTTTCGTTCATGCCGTCAATTTCGGCGCTCCGGCCGCCGCGTCAACCGCCGTGGGGCACCGCAGCTGGCGCCCATCGCCTGTGAATAATTCTGTCGAAAACAATGCGATAGCCGAAACCACGGGCGCGATGCGATGCAGGCGCGGTGCTCTGGCGGCGCCGTTGCGGTGCCAGCTTAAGCTATTGAATCAGCGAATAAAATCCTCGTCTGCCGTATCGTAAATGAGTCATAAATTGGGCAAAATCAAAAAGTTACAGATCGCGACGCTCGGATTCGGCCCTGTGCACAAGGTCTAGTTTGGACCCACGCGCGCCGCCGCAACCCCGGTGTGTCAAGCGCCATCGGCGCCGCGCGCGAGCCTAACGCGCGGGATCGCGCTCGGGGCAGCCGATCATGGCGCCAAAGCGGTTTTCGCCCAGGGCCTTCAGTACCGGATGGCGATGAAGTTCGTCGGTGGCGCGCCGGACGCGCGCTTCGTCGGCGTCCGACCAGAGCCTGGCGGCCTCGTCGCGGCGGCCTTCTTGTGCGAGCCGGCGCGCCCGCATTTGCCGCGCGAAGTCGGGCGAGAGCGCGCGCAACTGCACGGCCAGAATTGCGAAGTCACCGGTGGGCGCGGCGCCGGCCGGCCAGTCGCGCTCTACGCGAGAGACCATGCAGCGGAAGAAGCGCGCGACGGTGATGCCGACCTGCGCGCTGATCGCCATCACCGCGTCGAGCGGTTCGGGGCGAACGCGCCGATACGCGATTACGCCGCGCTCTTCGCCATCGAGGCGCAGCCGCTCCGCGCCGGCATCGAAGCGCAGCGCGGCCCCGTCGAACACGTAGAACGTCGAATAGATCGTCGAAAGCCGGCCGCCCTGCGCATCCGCAATGCGGAGCAACGCCTCGAGCGCCGCGCGCTCGGCCGCCGATCGGGCGGAGTCGATATCCGCCCGAAGCCGTGAGCGAAGGTGCGGCAGCAGGCGGGCGATACCGTCCGGCGTCGGGCCGCGCCGCGCCGCAGCGAACGTCACGCGTCCGTCGCCGCCGATGCTCCAGCGCCCCGCGGCGCTTTCGTGCAGATACGCGGCGATGAATCCGTCCTTGGCCGCGT
>CAZUYG010000581.1:0-3197 GCA_964624265.1 uncultured Candidatus Odyssella sp. | reverse complement strand
ACGGGTTCAACGACGAAGCGTGGATGACCGAGATCGCCGCGCCGATCATCGCCGCGCTCGGCCAGACGATCGTGTGGCCGACCGACATCGCCACCTTCGACGGCGAAGCGATGGTCGTACGCGAGACGACCCACGCCTCCAGCCCGCTCTCCATCAACCGCGAGAAGGCCGGCTTCCGCGCGCCGGTGCTGCTCACGTCGCTGGGCCTCGTCTATCTCGCCCATCTCGGCGATGCGGAGCGCGACACGATCCTGCGTACGATCGCCGCCTCGGACCGGCCCGAGGCGGCGCTGGCCCGCGACCGCCGCGCCGTCGCGGCGCTTCTCGCCCAGGTGCGCCGGCGGGGCTACGGGTTCCGCGAAGGCGGCATTTCACCCAAGACCGGCTCGATCGCCGTGCCGGTCATGTGGCGGGGCCGTCCGATCGCGTGCATCAACCTGCACTACATCCTATCCGCAATGACGATGGAGCAGGCCGCGGAACGCTATCTCGCGCCGATGCGCGCCGCCGCCGCCAAGATCGAGAAGGCGTTGGATCTCCAGGGCGGACCCGAAGGAATCCGGCAGACCAAGCGTCCGCGCTGACCGTCAGGCGCCGGCGCTCCGCAGCCGCTCCAGCACCTTGTGAACGGCGATCAGCGCCCCGTCGGCGTTGATCGGCACGGCGGCCAGGCCCGGGCGCGCGCTCAGCACGCGCTGCTGCCCCTCGATCAGTCGCACGTCCTCGAGGATCACCTGCGTGTTTTCGGTTTTCGCGCGTTCGGTGAGCGCGTCGTCGCCGAGCGCGAAATCGCGCGCCCACCCGATCCAGAAATGGCTGGTCGTCCCGGTTTCGGGCGTGATCGGGTTGATCACCATGATCGTGATCTTCCGCCGCTCGTCGTTGAACTCGGCGCGGATCTCCATGTTCGACGGCGGCCGCCACGTGAACGACGACGTGCGGTCGATACGGCCGGGGAAATTGCCCCAACTTCCGATGAACGGGCCGGGCTCGACGCTTTTCAGCAGCCGCCGGCCGCGCACTTCGTTGCCATCGACGGCGACTTCCAGCTTCGCATCGGCGTCCGCGGCCGAGGACGCGCCGATCGAGTTTTTGTGCGTGAAGGCGACGTGGCTGAGGTCGAGCAGATTGTCGATGAACAGCTGCGCGGCCGCGTTCACGTGGAAATAGAGGTGAAAGCCCCGCCACGCCGGATCGCTGAACCACGGCCAATCGGGAATATGCGCCGGATCGGCGCGCGCCGCCTCGCCCATCCAGACCCAAACCCATCCATGCGCCTCGTGGACGGCGAACGCCTCGACACGGGCGCGCGGCGGGATCGACGCCTGCGCGGGTATGTGCACGCAGGCCCCGGCGGGATCGAAGCAGAGACCGTGATAGCCGCACTGAAGCGATTCGCCCTTCACCGCGCCGAGCGAGAGCGGCGCGTGGCGATGCGCGCACCGGTCTTCCAGCGCCGCGAGACGGCCCGACTCGGTGCGGAACAGCACGAGCGCGCGCCCGCAGATCGTGCGGGCGAAGGGCGACGTGCCGACCTCCGCACTCAGCGCCGCCGCATACCAGCGATTGACCAGATGCATTCCGCCCCCGCGAGGCCTTCGCCGGATCGCTAGGCGACGGCAGAGACACTGTCAATCGAGCGGCGCGAACGTGTCCGCCCACCGGCCGCCCGCTCTTGCACCGGGCCGCAAGCTCGGGTAGCGCTCCGGCTCGCGGATCAAGGCGCGAGGATGCAGCTGATCCCCACGGTTTTCCGGATTTTCGAGCGCCGGATGGCGTCGCCGTTCTGGCGCCGCCTCACCCATGTCTACGAGCGTTATGCGGAATGGCGCTCGGCCGGGCGCGCGAGGCGTCCACGGGCGGAAAATCCGCGGCTCCAGGACAGGTTCTGCGCCAAGCCTTTCGAAAGCTTCGAGTTGCAGGAGAACGGCAGCGTCCATCTCTGCTGCCCCGCCTGGCTGCGCCAGCGCGCCGGAAATCTCAACGACGCGACGGCGGCCGAGATCTGGAACTCGCCGGCCGCCCAGGACATCCGGCGCGGCATCCTCGACGGTTCGTTCCGGCACTGCAATCACGACCTGTGCCCCGAGATCCAGGCCGGAACCCTGCCGACACGCGCGATGGCGGCGGCGAATCCCCGCCATCGCGCGATCATCGATGGGAACCTCACCCGCCTCGACGGCATTCCGGCCTTCATCAACCTCGCGAACGACAAGTCCTGCAACCTCTCCTGCCCGAGTTGCCGCACGCACCGCATCCAGTTCAACGACGGCCCGGGCTACAAGGCGCGCAAGCGCCTTCAGGACCGCCTCGTCTCGTCGTTCTTCGCGACGCCGACGGATCAGCCTTTCGTGGTGAACGTGACCGGATCGGGCGATCCGTTCGGCTCGCGCATCTTTCGCGACTTCCTGTTCGGACTCGACCGCGCGAAATTCCCGCGCATGCAGGTGGACCTCCAGACCAACGGGGTTCTGTTCACCGAGAAGACCTGGGGAAACCTCCGCAAGATCCACGGCGCGATCGGCACGGTGCGAGTCTCTTTCGACGCCGCCAGCGAAGCGACCTATGCGATCACGCGGCGCGGCGGCGACTGGCGGCAGCTTCTCGACAACATGGCGTTTCTGGCCGGGCGGCGGCAGGCCGGAGAAATCGGCGAGCTGATTGTCTATTTCGTGGTGCAGAAGGCCAATTTTCGCGAGATGGCGGATTTCGTGCGGCTCGGGAAAAGCTTCGCCGCCGACCGGATTTTCTTTTCGCGCGCCGTGAACTGGGGCACCTGGGTCGCTTCCGAGTACGACGACCAATGCGTCTGGGATCCGCGGCACCCGCTTCACGGCGATTTCGTGCGCGCGATCGCCGATCCGAGCCTTGCCGATCCCGCCGTTTTCCTCGGCAATCTCGCCGAAATACGTCGGACGGCCCTCGGCCGCGCCGCGGACGCGCCGGCGCCGGCGAATTGACAGCGCAACCGATTTGTTGAAACAGAGCGCCCGCACAGCGGGAGCGGACTCGCGCATGTATCCGATCGACAATCTCTATCGCGGCTGGCGCCGCCGGCCCGATGCCGTCGCCATCGAAGACGGCGCGCGCGGTCTAACCTACGCCGACCTCGTCGCGCGCGTGGACGCGCTCGCCGCCGCGCTGCAGGAACGCCTGCCCGCCCCGCAGGCCCGGATCGGCATCTGCGGCTACAATAC
>CAZUYG010000580.1:0-3209 GCA_964624265.1 uncultured Candidatus Odyssella sp. | reverse complement strand
GAAGAAATCGGGCGGCGCGTTGTTGAAGCGCTTCCTGTGCTCGGCGACGAACCAGTCGTTCACCTTGTTCTTCGGAAACGCGTAGTAATAGTAGATGCCGCCTTCCATGCCGGGATAGGGCTTGTAGGTCTTCATCACCGGCAGAATGTTGCCGCCGGGCGCCAGCGCGATTCCGAAACGCTCGGGCTTGAGATCGGCGATCTTGGCGAGCGGGTTCGGGCCGGCCCAATAGATGGCGATGAATTTGCGGCCCTTCTTGTCCTTGAGCGCGTCGAACATGCGCTGCGCCGGGGCGGTGAAATCCGTCGCGTTCTGCGGCGCGAACTCCTTGTGCACGATCGTGGCGCCGCAATTCGCCTTCTTGAGCGCCTCGTCGAACGCCGCGACACCGTCTTTGCCGAACGCATAGTCTTGCGCGAGCGTGGCGATCGAGGTGTCCGGTCCGCACAGCGCGAGCGCGTTGGCGATGGCGTCCTGCGTCGAGTTGCGCGCCGTACGGAACACGTAGCGGTTCCATTTGTCGCCGGTGATGTTGTCGGCCACGGCCGGCTCGACCAGCAGGACGCGCTTGTATTCGGCCGCCACCGGCAGCATCGCGAGCGCGGCGCCCGACGACGTGGGGCCGACGGCGATGTGCGCCTTCTCGTCGCCATAAGCCTGCTCGAGCAGCGTCTTGGCGATGTCGGGCTTCAGCTGATCGTCCTTGAACGTCACTTTGATCTTGCGCCCGCCGATCTCCATCTTGCCGCCGGTCGCGTATTCGAGGCCCATCATGAAGCCGGCCTCGGTCTGCTTCGCATAGGCTTCGAACGGGCCGGTCTTGCCGTAGATCACGGCGATGCGGATGTCTTCCTGCGCCGCCGCAGCGCCGGCAAAACCCATCACCGCCGCCAATGCCAGGAATGTCGTCGATTTGCGCTGCATGTTTCCTCCTTTGCGCCCTTCCCGCTTCCTGTCCGTCCGGTGACGCCGAACATGACAGTTGATTCATGTTTCATGTGAGCATAGCTTTGGGCATCCGAGGCCGTCAAGACGGAACGAAACGGGCGTTGCCGCCGGGGCGGAATCGGGACAAGCGGCGCTGAACACGACGATCGGATCACCCTTTCCATGAGCGGGCGCAAGCGGCTGCTGCCGCTGCCGAAAACCGGGCGCGGCGAGATCACGCGCAAGAAGCTGCTCGATGCCGCGCGGCGCGAGATCGGCCGCCGCGGCTTTGCCGATACGTCGGTAAGCTCGATCACGGCCGAGGCCGGAGTCGGCCAGGGCACGTTCTACATCTACTTCCGCAGCAAGGAAGACGTGCTGCGCGAGCTCGTGCTGCACATGGGCCGCACGCTGCGCCGGCATCTGACCGAGCGCACGGCCGGCGCCCGCGACCGCGTCGACGCCGAGCGCCGCGGCTTGAGGGCCTTCCTCGAATTCATCCGCCGCAATCCCGATCACTACCGCGTCGTCGAGGTCTCGCAGTTCGTCGACGTGCGGGCCTACCGCAAGTACTACACCGACTTCGCGCGCGCCTACCGCGCCGCGCTCGCCGCCGCCGAGAAACGCGGCGATATCCGGCCGGGCAACGGCGAGGTGCGCGCGTGGTCGCTGATGGGCCTCGCCGTCTATCTCGGCCAGCGCTTCGCGCTGATGGACAACAAGGCCCCGCTCGATCCCATCGTCGATGCGGCCATGGACATGATCGCGCACGGGCTCGCGCGATGAGCGCCGGCGCGCTCACGGTGTTCACCGTCGAGAACCGCGTCGGCTGGATCACGCTGAACCGACCCGAACGGCACAACAGCCTCGTCCCTGCGCTGCTCGACTCGCTGATCGACGACATCGAGCAAGCCGCCAAAGCCGATGTGCGCGCCCTGGTCTTGCGCGCCAATGGCCGGAGCTTCTCGACCGGCGGCGACGTCGGCGCGTTTTTCGACGTGCCGCAGGCGGAGCGCGCGGCGTATGGCGCGCGTATCGTCGGCGCGCTCAACCGCGCGATCCTGGCGCTGCTCGATCTCCGCTTCCCCGTCATCGGGCGCGTGCACGGGCCGGTGACCGGCGGATCGCTTGGGCTCGTTCTCGCCTGCGACCTCGTCGCGGTGACGCCGGACGCGTTCTTCCAGCCCTACTATGTCGATGTCGGCTTCAGCCCCGACGGCGGCTGGACCGCGCTGCTGCCGGAGCGCATCGGCGGGGCCAGGGCGCGCACGGTTCAACTCCTCAACCGGCGCATCAGCGCGGCCGAGGCGGCCGATTGGGGCATTGCAACTGCGCTCTTGGCTTCGGACGATCTCGACCGGACGATCGCAAGCTGGCTCGAAACCCTCGCCGGAAAAGTGCCGAGCGCCGTTGCAGCCACCAAGGCGCGGCTATCGACGCCCGACCGTCGCGCGGGCTGGGCCGCCGCCCTCGAAGCGGAACGGACGGGCTTCGTGGCGCAGATCGCGACCGCCGCCGCGCACGAAGGCATGGCGCGATTCCTGCGCCGGACTGCATAAGAATGAGCCTCGGGAGGACTCCGCCTTGCGCACCGTCTTCGACATCGCCGCCAAGCGCGCGGCGCTGACGCCGGACCGAATCGCGTTCACCGAAATCGAAACCGGCGTTCGGCGCACATGCGCCGAATTCGACGACCGCGTCGCGCGCTGCGCGTCGCTGCTGCGCGCGCGCGGCATCGCGGCGGGCGACCGCCTCGCGATTCTCTCGCACAACGACATTGCGTTCTTCGAGATACTGCTTGCCTGCGCGCGGATCGAGGCGATTCTCGTGCCGCTCAACTGGCGGCAGCCGGTTCCCGAGCTGCTGCCGATCGTCAAGGATTGCCGCCCCAAGCTCCTGCTCGCCGACGCCGAGCACGAGGCCGTGGCGGGCGAACTCGCGCGCACGCTCGGTATCCCGTCGCTGAGCCGGCGCGACTACGAACGCGAGATCGCCGGCGCGCCGGCCGAGCGTTTCGAGACCGCATGGCCGGCGGATCGCGTCTGGTACCTGCTCTACACATCGGGCACGACCGGACTGCCGAAGGCCGTGATCCAGACCGTGGGCATGGCGTTCGCGAACACCGTGAACATCGGCCAGGCGATCGATCTCGTCGGAGGCGATATCACGATCAACTTCCTGCCGCTGTTCCACACCGCCGGCATCAATCTCTACGCCTTGCCCATGCTGATCGCGGGCGGCACGAGCCACATCCTCAAGAAATTCGAGGTCGGCGCGGTGAT
>CAZUYG010000579.1:0-3211 GCA_964624265.1 uncultured Candidatus Odyssella sp. | reverse complement strand
GAAAAGGGCGTTCCGTTCATGGCCATCCGCGGCATCATCGGCAGCGACCTCCTCGCGCACCGCGAAGACTGGCGCGTCGTCAACAATCCGTTCGCCGAGGGCGACGATCCGATCGTGCTCGTCAGCGCGATCAAGCCCGATGTCGCGCTGTTCCACGCGGCGCTCGCAGACCGCTTCGGCAACGTCTGGGTCGGCACGCGGCGCGAGCTGATGACGGCCGCGCACGCCGCGGCGACGACGCTCGTCACCGCGGAGCGGATCGTCGACGACAGCCTTCTCGCCGATCCGGACAAGGCGCCGGGCACGCTCTCGCACCTTTACGTTTCCGCCGTGGCGCTCGCGCCGCGCGGGGCATGGCCGCTGGGCCTGCCCGGCAGCTATCCGGCCGACGAGGCGCGCCTGGCGCGCTACGCGGCCGAGGCGGCGACGCCGCAAGGCTTCGCAAGCTATCTGGCGGCGCAGATGGCCGACCGCCGGGCGGCATGAGCGCGAACGCCGCCGAGCTGCTCGCCGCCACGCTGGCGGGTCTCTACGCCGGCGCGCGCACCGTCTTCATCGGCGCGAATTCCCCGATCCCGGCCGCCGCCGCGCTGCTCGCGCGCGCGCGCGATCCCGCGCTCACGATCCTCATCCACGGCCATCCGGATCATGCGCTGTTCACCAACGGCGGCGCCGAGCAGTTCGATTTCGTCGCGGAAGGCCGCCTCGACGTGTTCGTTCTCGGCGCCTTGCAGATCGACGGCGCCGCGAACATCAATCTCGTCGGGCTCGGCGACTATGCGCGCCCGCGCCTGCGCTTCACCGGATCGTTCGGCTCGGCGTTCGTCTATTTCCTGGTTCCGCGCGTGATCCTGTTCCGCGAGGAGCACACGCCGCGGGTGCTCGTGCCGCGCGTCGATTTCGTCAGCGCGCCGGGCACCAGCCCGCCGGGCGTGCATCGCCCCGGCGGCCCGTCGCACCTGCTGACCGGAAAGGCCCTGTTCGCGTTCGATCGCGCGGCGGCGCGCTTTCGCCTCACCGGCGTTCACCCGGGCGAAACGGTGGAAAGCGTGCGGGCGGAGACCGGATTCGCGTTCGACGTGGATCCCGCCGTGGCGGAAACGCCGCCGCCGGATTCCGAACCGCGCGCGCAGCACCGCGGCCCGGCCGCGCGCGCGCTCGCGCGCGAGCACCCGCAGTGCGCGCGCACGAAACTCGGCGGCGCCGGAGCGCCGCGCCGGTCGCGGCCGGCCTAGCCGATGAAGTCGAAGATCGCGCGGGCGAGTTCCTCGGCGCGGCCGTCGAGCGTGTGGCCGACCCCGTCGGGCTCGTGGAACGTGACGAGCGCGGAGCGCGGAATGTGCGCGAGCAGGGCCGGGCCCTGGAGGCCGTATCCGGCGCTCTCGCCCCGCGTCGCGATCTCGACGATGAGCGTGCGGTTCGGAATCCGCCTGAGATCGCGCTCGAGATCGTAGGCGAAATTCGCTTCGTAGAGCCGGCGCGCGTCCCGCCGCGCCGGATCGTCGGGCCCTTCGGCGAAATAGTGCTTCGTCAATTCCCGCACATGCGCGTTGCGCCGCGCATTGTCGGCCATGATGCTGTGGCTCTGGCCGCTGAAGATGAAATCGCCGACGCGGTCGGGCCAGCCGGCGGCCAGCGCAGCGCCGATCTTGTTGCCGAGATGGATGCCGTAGACATGCGCTTTCTCGATGCCGACGGCGTCCATGGCGGCGACGACGCTTTCGGCCAGGCGCTCGATGCTCAGCGGATCGGGCAACGGCGCGGAGCCGGGGCTGCCGGGCGGGTCGAGGCCGATCGCACGGAACCGCCGCGCCAGCGCCGCGATCTGGCGCGCGAACAGCGCGTGGGTCTGGCCGGTGCCGGGCAGGTGGATCAGCGCGGGCCCGCGCCCGGCCTCGGCATAGGGTATCGGGCCGAAGCGCGTTTCCGCGACTTTACGCTGAAGCATGTCTTTCCCGCGTTCCCATCTGCCGATTTCTAGCATGACGCGCCGCGGGCGGCGCACTATCGTCGCGAGGCCGCGCGCGGCGCAGGGAAGGAAACGCGATGATCGAGCTCTATTTCTGGCCGACCTCGAACAACAAGAAGGTCACGATCATGCTGCACGAGGTGGGGCTGCCCTACCGGCTGCACCTCGTGAATTTCATCAAGGGCGAGAACTATCGCGACGATTTCCTGGCGCTGAACCCCAACGCCAAGACTCCGACCATCGTCGACGACGAGGGGCCGGGCGGAAAGCCGATCACGATCTTCGAAAGCGGCGCGATCCTGCTCTATCTCGCCGAGAAGACCGGCAAGCTGATGCCGAAAGACGCCGCCGCGCGCTGGGCGGTCACGCAATGGGTGTTCTTCCAGGCGGCGAGCATCGGGCCGATGTTCGGCCAGCACGCGCATTTCTTCGATTACTGCCCCGAAGACATTCCCTGGGCCAAGGACCGCTACCTCAACGAAGTGCGCCGGCTCTATGGCGTGCTCGACAAGCGCCTGGCGGCTTCGCCCTATCTCGCCGGCGGCGAATACACGATCGCCGACATCATGGTGTGGCCATGGATCCAGTGGAGCCGCCAGCACCAGTCGCCCGACGAATGGAAGGCGGTGAAGGCCTGGCACGACAAGATCGGCGCGCGCCCGGCCGTGCAGGCGGGCTTCAAGGTCGGTACCGAATTGCAGAAGCCGGGCGCGGTGCCGATGACCGTCGAGCAGAAGCGCGCGCTGTTCGCGCGAAGGTTCTGACGGCGCGCGCCTACTGCATGCGATAGCCGCCGTTCACGTCGATGGTGCTGCCGGTGATGTAGCCGGCCTGCTTGGAAGCGAGGAACGCGATCGCCGCCGCCACTTCGTCGGGCTGGCCCAGGCGGCCGAGCGGCACGAGCCCGAGCATCGGCCCTTCGGCGCCGACCGGCACGGCCGCGCGATACATCGGCGTTTCGATCGGGCCGGGCGCCACGCTGTTGGCGGTGATGCCGTCCTTGGCCCCTTGGCGCGCCGCCACCTTGATCAGCGCGATGACCGCGGCTTTGGATGCGATGTAGTCCGCGCTGCCGCGGTAGCCGCCGAGCTGCGCGGCGGCCGACGAGATCGCCACGATGCGCCCGTCGGCGACCGGGCTCTTCCGGCGCGCGCGCATAAATTCGCGGATGCACAAGAACACACCGCGCGCGTTCACGGCGAAGGTGCGGTCCCAATTCGCCGGCTCCATGTCGGCAATGTC
>CAZUYG010000578.1:1324-3212 GCA_964624265.1 uncultured Candidatus Odyssella sp. | reverse complement strand
ACCGAGCTCGGCATCTATCCCGCGGTCGATCCGCTCGATTCGACGAGCCGCATGCTCGATCCGCGCATCGTCGGCGAAGAGCACTACAAGGTCGCGCGCGAAGTGCAGCGCGTGCTGCAGACCTACAAGTCGCTGCAGGACATCATCGCGATCCTGGGCATGGACGAGCTCTCGGAAGAAGACAAGCTCGTCGTCGCCCGCGCCCGCAAGATCCAGCGCTTCCTCTCGCAGCCCTTCGACGTGGCGCAGGTGTTCACCGGCCGCCCCGGCGTGCAGGTGAAGCTCGAGGACACGATCAAGGGCTTCAAGGGCATCGTCGAGGGCCAGTACGATCACCTGCCCGAGCAGGCGTTTTACATGCTCGGCACGATCGAGCAGGCGATCGAGAAGGCCAAGCAGCTCGCCGCCGAGGCGGCCTGAGGCCGTTGGAAGGATAAGCCGGCATGGCCGCGGACAAGGTCGAGTTCGAACTGGTATCGCCCGAGCGCCTCTTGCTCTCGGAGCAGGTGGACATGGTCGTGATGCCGGGCGCCGAGGGCGATTTCGGCGTCTTGCCGCGCCATTCGCCGCTGATCTCGACGCTGCGGCCCGGCGTGATCCGCGTGTTCGAGGGTCGCGAGGTGAAGCAGCGCATCTTCGTCGCCGGCGGCTTCGCCGAGGTGACGCCGGAGCGCTGCACGGTGCTGGCCGAAGAGGCGGTGCCGGTGGGCGAGATCGATACAGCCAAGGTCGATCAGCAGATCAAGGACCTCGGCGAAGACATGGCCGACGCCAAGACCGACGAGGAGAAGGCCGCGATCGCCCTGCGCATCAAGGTGCGCGAGGCGATGAAGGCGGCCGCGGCCTGATCGGCCGCAGCCCTCAGGCGTGCCGGCAAGACGGGCCCGCGCGGTCTTCCGGGCCGCACCGTGGTGCCTATTCTGGCGCTTGATCAAAGATTTAACTCCCTCTAGACAGTTGCGCGGCGACGCCGCATCTTGATAAAGCGCGTGTGAAGATTGCCTCGCCGGCTTGGCGCAATAGGTCGGGCGGTGAAACGTCCGACCGTGCCGTGGGGGACAGTCATGGGATACTGGACACTCGACGACATAAGTTGGAACCGGTTCGACCGTTCGAAGGTCGATCCTGAGCTCCTCAAGGTGGTGAAGGCCGCGAGCCTCGTGGAGCGCAACGCGCGCGACTACGCCGCCTATCTTTGCAGCGTCTTCAGCGACGATCCCGACGTGCTGCAAACCACCGACCAATGGGCGGCGGAAGAAGTGCAGCACGGCATGGCGCTCGGCCGCTGGGCGCAGATGGCCGATCCCTCGTTCGATTTCGAAGCGGCGTTCAAGCAGTTCATCGACGAGATCAAGCTGCCGCTCGACGCCAAGGAATCCGTGCGCGGCTCGCGCACCGGCGAATGGGTCGCGCGCTGCGTCGTCGAAACCGGTACCTCGTCGATGTACTCGGCGCTCGCGCAGGCGGCCGAGGAGCCGGTGCTGAAGCAGATCTGCCAGAAGATCGCGGCCGACGAGTTCCGCCACTACAAGCTCTTCTACTCGCACCTGAAGCGCTACATGGCGCGCGAGAGGCTCGGTGTGTGGAAACGCCTGAAGGTTGCGCTCGGCCGCGCGGCCGAGTCGGAAGACGACGAGCTGGCCTATGCCTATTACGCCGCGAACCACCGCGGCGACGGGCCTTATCATCGCCGCACCTACGTGGAACGCTATGCGCGCCGCGCCTTCTGCCACTATCGCTATGGCCACCTCGAGCGCGCCTTCGCCATGATCTTCAAGGCGGTGGGGCTCAAGCCGCATGGATTGCTAAACCGCATCGCCGCCGCGGTCGCGCATCGGGCGATGCATTGGCGCATCCGCCGCTTCGAGCGGCGCGAGATGCAGGCGAG
>CAZUYG010000578.1:0-1224 GCA_964624265.1 uncultured Candidatus Odyssella sp. | reverse complement strand
CGCCGCTTTCACTTTCGGCCCGAGTTCCGCCACCAGCGCCGCATAGAGATCGCGCTTGAAGCCCACGATGAGCTCGGGCAGGGCCTCGAGCGGCGCCCATTTCCATTCCGAGAATTCGGGCGCGTGGTGCTTGGCGAGATCGACCTCGGCGTCCGCGCCGAGGAAGCGCGCGGCGAACCATTTCTGCGCCTGGCCGCGATATTTTCCGCCCCACACCTTGCCGACGAGATCGTCGGGCAGGTCGTAGAGCAGCCAGTTGCGCGTCTCGCCCACGATTTCGGCGTTGGCCGTGCCGATCTCCTCGCGAAGCTCGCGCAACGCGGCGGCGCGCGGCTCCTCCACCCCGTCGATTCCGCCCTGCGGCATCTGCCAGGCGTCGCCGTCCGTATCCGCGCGCTTGGCGACGAAAACGAGACCGGCGGAATTGAACAGCATCACGCCCACGCCGCGCCGGTAGCCGACCGGGGGCGAAACGCGGCGCGTCCGCGGAACGCGGCGCGCCTCGGGAATGCGCGTGCGGGTCACGAGCCCCCTTTGGCGACGGCGCTGACCGGCGCCACCGCGATGCCCTTGCGCTCCAGCGACTTGAGCCACGCGGCGAGGCGGGTGAGCGTCACCGCATAGGGCCGCGCGAGAACCACGGCGCTGCCCGTCCGCCTGGCCTCCGTCTCGGCCGCCGCGATCTCGCGATCGATCGATTCGGCGGCGAGGTCACGGTCGAGCCAGATCGCCACCGACGCTTTCGGCACGCCGTTGCCCGGGGCCGGGGCCTGGGGCGTTTCGAGGCGATTCTCGACATAGAGCATGCCGCGCGTGGCCAGCTCCTCGAACACCGGCCGCATGGCGACGGGATCGCGCGCGAAGCGGTCGCCGAGATCGCCGACGATGCCGACATTGCCCTGGATGCGGCCCAGCAAGGCCTGCAGGCGCTGGCGCGTGGCGCCCTCGGAATGGCTGACGCTCAGCGCCTGGGGCCCGGCGTCGCGGCGTCGCGGATCCGCCGGCTCCATCGGAACGGCGAGCAGAATCTCGTGGCCCTTGTCGCGCGCGCGGGCAACCAGGGGCGCGGCGTTCTCGGCATAGGGCGAAAACGCCAGCGTCACGTCGGGCGGCAGCTCTTCGATCGCGCGGAAGCTGGCTTCGCGCGCGAGGCCGAGGCCCGTGACGATCACGGCCAGGCGCGGACGCTTGTCGCCCTGGTCGAAAGAGCGGGCGAATTCCTCG
>CAZUYG010000577.1:0-3227 GCA_964624265.1 uncultured Candidatus Odyssella sp. | reverse complement strand
GATTCGCGCGCCGCTGACGAGCGTGCAGGTGCGCACCGGCCTGTGGCGCTCGATGCGCCCGGTCATCGACTATGACCGCTGCCGGCGCTGCTGGTGGGTGTGCAGCACGTTCTGCCCCGACAACGCCATCGCCGTCGCCGAGGGCAAGCCGACGATCGACTACGATCATTGCAAGGGCTGCATGATCTGCGTCGCGCAATGTCCGCCGCATGCCATTCGCGCGGTCCCGGAACCGGACGCCGCCGCGGGGAAGGCCGCATGACGCGCGCGCTGCTCACCGGCAATGCCGCGGCCGCCTGGGGCGCGCGCCTCGCCGCCGCCGATTACGTGCCGGCGTTCCCGATCACGCCGCAGACCGAGATCATCGAGACGCTCGCCGCGTGGATGCAATCGGGCGCCATGCCCGGGCGCATCACGATGCTCGAGTCCGAACACTCGATGCTGACCGCCGCCGGTGCCGCGGCGGCTTCGGGCGTGCGCGTGTTCACCGCGACGTCGAGCCAGGGCCTGCTCTACGGCCTCGAGATGCTCTATGCCTGCGCCGGCTGGCGGGTGCCGTTCGTGCTCGTGAACGTCTCGCGCGGACTGGCCGCGCCGATCACTCTCGAGGCCGACCACAACGACGTGCTCGCCGCGCGCGATTCGGGCGCGCTGCAGCTCCATTGCGCTTCCTGCCAGGAAGTCGTCGACAGCGTGCTGATGGCGTATCGCCTCGCCGAGCACGGCTCGGTGCGGCTGCCGGTCATCGTCAACATCGACGGCTTCCAGCTTTCGTTCACGCGCGAGCCCGTGGACCTGCCCGACGCCGAGGCGGCGGCGGCGTTCGTCGGGCCGTTCGATCCCGGCGCGCTGCGGTTCCGCGCCAGCAAGCCCATCAGCCAGGCCGTGGCCGTGCTCGGCGGCAGCGCCTACTCCTATTTCCGCTACGAAATGCAGCGCGCGGCCGAGGCGGCGCTCGCCGCGCACGAGCCGATCGCGCGCGAATTCGCGGAGCGCTTCGGCCGCCGCTACGGCGCGGTCGAGGCCTATCGCATGGACGACGCCGAATACGCCTTCCTGATGATCGGCTCGTTTGCGACCAAGGCGCGCGACGCGGTGGACCGGCTGCGCAAGCAGGGCTGGCGCATCGGCCTCGTGCGCCCGCGCCTCGTACGGCCGTTTCCGGCGGCGCGCATCGCCTCGCTGCTGTGGCGGACCAAGGCCGTAGCCATCATCGACCAGAATATCTCGCTCGGCGCCGGCGGCATTCTTGCCGGCGAAGTGGCCTCGGCCCTCTACAACGCGAGCACGCGGCCGCTGATCGCGAGCTATATCGGCGGGCTCGGCGGGCGCGACATCGGCCCCAGCGAGTTCGACGCGATGGCCGGCGAATTGCAGGCGGCCGCCGCGCGCGGCGAAGCGCCGAAGCCGCGGCTTCTCTTCACCGCCGACGAATTACGCGAGGTTCGCAAGATGCAGGCGGTCGCCGCCGTCGAGCGCCACGACCTGGAGGCCGCGCCATGACGATGCAGACCGCGCCCGACGCGCGTTTCGCCCGCATGAAGGACCTGCCCTCGACGCATCTGCTCGGCGCCGGCACGGCGATGTGCGGCGGTTGCGGCGGGCTGATGGCCGTGAAGCAGATCTACGACGTGCTCGGGCCGAAATCGGTGTTCGTGAACGCGGCGGGCTGCATGACCTTGCTCTCGACCTATCCGTTCACGCCGTTCCGCGGCTCGTGGCTTTACACCGCGATGGCCTCGGCGCCGGCCGGCGCGCAGGGCGTGCGCGACGCGCTCGACATTCTGCGCGAGCGCGGACGCCTGACGGCCGACGAGGACATGCAGGTCGTCGTGCTGGCCGGCGACGGCTCTTCGAACGGCATGGGCCTTTCGGCCACCTCGGGCGCGATCGACCGCGGCCTCGACTTCATCTACCTCTGCTACGACAACGAGGGCTACGGCAACACCGGCCAGCAGACCTCCGCCGCCACGCCGCACGGCGCGGCGACGCCGACCGAAACCCGCGGCGCGCGCGGGCGCAAGAAAGACCTGTTCGCGATCTGGGCCGCGCACGATCCCGCCTATGTCGCGACGGTCTCGCCATCCGAGCCGCTCGATCTCGCGCGCAAGATCGAGAAGGCGCGCGCGGTGAAGGGCCCGCGCCGCATCATCGCGCTGGCGCCCGGCCCGCCCGGCTGGCGCTACGGCCCGGAGCACTCGGTCGAGATCGGGCATCTCGCCGTGAAATCCGGCCTGTGGCCGCTCAAGGAATACGCGGGCGGCCAGACCATTCACACGCTGAAGCCGCATCCGCGCGTGCCGGTCGAGGACTACCTGAAGCTCCAGGGCCGCTATCGCCACCTGTTCGAGCCGGCGCGCGACGAAGCCGCGATCGCCGAAATCCAGGCCGGCATCGACGCCTATTGGGCGAAGGTGGCGTGATCTACGACTTCGCGAGTCCCGCCAGCGCCTCGCCGATCAAGGTGTGCGACTGGCGCAGCACCATCGCGCGCCACACTTCGCTCGCCGGATAGAAGCGTTCGCGCACCTCGGCGCGGATTTCCTTGCCCTCGGCCGAATCGATATCGCCGTGATGGAACAGCCAGTTCTCGGCGCGGATCGCGTCGACGCCGGTCTTGGCCTCGCCGGTGCGCAGTTCGACGAGGCCGAGCGTATAGCGCTTGCCGGGCACGATCTCGGGCACGCTGTAGAACAGGTTCCCGGGCGTCTCCGATTGCGCGTCCTTGCCGTGCTTGGCCTTGTCTTCCGCGATGACCGTCGCGTGGTTCCACCAGTGGCGCGACTTCGCTGCGCCCGAAAGCCCGTCCCGGTCGTCGTCCACGAAGTGATCGACGAAGCCGAACGGCCCGCCGCCGGTGTGATAGTCGATGATGCAGATATGCTCGGCGCGCGCCGCGTGCTCGGCGACGGCCGCGCGGAAGATGCGGTTCGACCATACCGGCGCGGTGCCGCCATAGAACGTGCCCTTGGGGTTCACGTATTGCCCGCCATGCATCGCCTTGCACAGCACGTCGTGTGTTTCGCGCTTCAGGAACTTCGCGATTGCCGCGTTGTGCTTCGCGCGCGCCGCCGCGTCGCCCCAATCGACCGGATCGACGTGCTCGGCGATCGCCTCGTAATCGGCATTGGCCGGGCGCGGCTTCGCGTGATCGATGAAATTGCGGTTGAGATCGACATTGTCCTCGTTCGTCCGCCGCCCCCAGGCGAAGCCGAACGGATTGATCG
>CAZUYG010000576.1:0-3232 GCA_964624265.1 uncultured Candidatus Odyssella sp. | reverse complement strand
TCTGCCTCTTGCAATCTCGGCAGCACGGGCCGATTGCGGAAGTCGGCCCGGCACGCCGAACGAAGTCAAAGCCGAGGCCCTGTCCGCAACCGCCATCCGCTTTAGCTGGCGCAACACTACGTCGAGAGCGCATGTGGGGGAGCACTCCATGTATTTCGACATCAGCGTGCGCGACGGTAAGGGAAATCAGGTCGGCAAGGACATGACCGGCACCGGCCCGTTCAAGGTCACCTACGGCTCGCGCAGCCATCAGGACTTCGACCGCCTCGCGACCCCCCAAACACTCTGCATCAAGATCCGTGCCCGCACGGAAGGGGGCACGAAAGGCTGCGTCTCGCAGGTCTTCTCCGCCCAGGCCTGCGCGACGACGACGGCGTCGGCCGCGCCGCCGAGCACGCGTCCGGACAAGCCGCTCGGCCCCCCCGTCATTGCCGCCACGCGCGAGGCCGGAAACGTGTTTTACGTCAGGGGTTTTCGGTTCGTGCCCAATGCGTCCGTCACGATCCGCGCGGTCGACGGCGCAACGTTGCAGAGCGCTCTCATCACGTCCATTGGCGGCCAGCGCATCACCGCCGGCGCCGGCAGCAGCAAAGCCACCGCCGCCGGCGGCCTGATGGGCGTGCGCCTTCACAACTTATGTTCCAAGGCGAAGGGCCCGATGTCTTTCTCCGCAAACGACGGCCGAACGAACCCGGCCGACAAGACCGGCACGCTGTGGTCCAACACCGTGACCGTGCCTTGCGAAAGGTGATCACGCGATGAGGATGCCCGCGATGACGAGAACGGCGATTGCGGTGCTGATGATTGCCGGCGCGGCCGCCCCAATGTCGGCCGAGGCGCAAGACGCCGGGCCGCGCGCGGTGACGGTGGCGCGCACGACAACGTTGCCGAACTGCACGGTTTTCGTCGACGCCGCGGCGCCGGCGAAAGGCGATGGGTCGGCGAAGACGCCGCACAAGACGATCGCCGCCGCGGTCGCCGCCGCCGCGAACGGCGCCGTCATCTGCGTCGCCGAGGGCACCTACGCCGAGAAGATCGCGCCCGACACCAAATACTTCACGCTCGCGGGCGGCTTCCAGAGCGGCAAGGACTTCAAGGTGCGGGATTCCGCGCGGTATGTCAGCAAGGCGCGCGGCAACGGCACCGGCTCGTTCTTCCGCGTCGACAACGAGGGGCCGAAGGGCATGGAGCTGACCGCGATCGACGGCTTCGACATCAGCGGCTACTCGCAGGCGATCGTCCGCCAAGTCTACTATTCGCAGCGCTTCGACATTACGAACAACTTCATCCACGACAACCGCTGCACAGACCAGAAGCTGGCCGGCGCCGGCTTCGCGCTCAACAACGTCTCGGGACGGATCGAGGGCAACGTCATCCGCAACAACAGCTGCGGGCGCGGCGGCGCGGGCGCGCTCGCCGACGACAAGAACGAGAACAGCGTTTCGATGGTGCGCAACCACGTCGATCGCAACGCCGGAACCGAGCCCGAGGGATCGCATGGCGGCGCGCTCTATCTGTTCGGCAAGAACCTCGCGATCACCGGCAACTTGTTCACCGGCAACAGCGTGACGCGCTGGGGCGCTGGCCTTTATATCGGCGCCTACGTCGAGGGCGGTCAGACCACCGCGGCGCGCCTCAATTGGAACGTCTACCGCGACAATCGCGCCGGCGTGGCCGGCGGCGGGCTCTTCTGCGACGACGGCGCGAGCTGCACGAGCTTCCACGAGGTTTTCGTGCGCAACTGCGGCGGCAATATCTATCTCGATAGCGGCTCGAAAGCCGGCCCGACGAGGTCGCAGTTCGACCACCTCACCAATGTCGGCGGGCTCGAGAGCGACTGCAAAACGCCCGGCAACGGCGTGCACATCGACAATATCGCGGCCGCGCAAGACGCGCATAGCTTCATCAATGCGCTGTTCTGGGGCAACGCCAAGGGCCGCGATTTCGTCGTCGGCTGCAACGAAGGCGAGGGCAAGTGCCGCGCGCTCAAGGTGAGCATCTCGCATTCGATGGTGCAAACCGATTACCTGAAGAACGGCGCAACAATGACGTTCGGGCCCGGCATTGTGACTCCGATCGATCCGCTCTTCGCCGATGCGGAGAAGGGCGATTTTCATCTGAGATCCGCAGCGGGCCGCTGGACGACTTCCGGCTTCGTGAAAGACACGGCCTCCAGCCCGGCCCTCGGCAAGGGCACGGGCAAGGCCAGCGAGCTCGGCGCCTACGGAAACAGCCCCGAAGCCTCGCGCGTGCCCTGATTGCGGGCGGCGCCTTCGCCCGCATCGGGGACTGCGTGTCGACGGGTTGGCGACGGCCGGCACGATCTAGGCCAAAGTGACGCGGAAACGTTTGCCCACCTGCGCCAGCGTACCAAGGCAAACTCTCGATCGGCACCGAGAATTCGGTCTCGCGGCTGTCCATCGAGTGGAATCAGGCGCGGCTACGGACGGGCCCGCTTGCCACCGACGAGCGCCGCAAACGCCTCGAGCTCCGATTTGTTCAGATCCGAGATCGCGGCGAAGGCCATGCCGTTGCTCGACCACTGCACGAGATTGTAGCCCTGCGCCGACGATGTTCCCGGCGCGCCGCCTGCGCCGGGCCACACGAAGAGATTGATGACGTGCTGGCGCCGGCGATAGACCACGGCCGCCGCCCGGCGCCCATCGATGAAATCGAGCCGGCCGCCGACGAGCGGATAGCCCTGGGCGGCAAAGTCCTCGACCGGCGGCGACACTTCGACCCGGCCATTGAACCAGGGTTTTACGGTGTGACGGTCGGACGAGGCCACGTCGGTCAGACGCTCGCTCACCAGCGCGCGCATATGCGCAGCGACGATGTCGTGCGCGGCATTGCCGCCGGAAGGCGGCAGCGCCAGGCGACCGGCCACGCCGCCGAGCAGGAACAGCGCCAGGCCCGCGGCCATG
Organism: uncultured Candidatus Odyssella sp.; assembly: GCA_964624265.1. Taxonomy (GTDB): domain Bacteria; phylum Pseudomonadota; class Alphaproteobacteria; order Bin65; family Bin65; genus SBBV01. The sequence continues at coordinate 308 of CAZUYG010000576.1, read as the reverse complement.
GCTGTCAGCCAATGGAAACGTCGCCGCGGTGCCGGCGCCGGCGCCGCGCGCGGCAGCGCGGCGCGAACGCGTTCGGCCAAAGCCGCCGGCGCTACCGGCCTGGGCATCGCGCGGATGGCGGATTTCAGCGCGCGCTCGGCCGCCAGCGCCTGGCGGCAGGTAGGGCAGCTCTCGAGATGGCGCTCGAAGGCAGCGACTTCGCCGGCGTCCAATTCGCCGTCGGCGTAGAGCGCCAGGATCGTCCGCGCCGAGGGGCAATCGATCGCGGCGCTCATCGGTCGCGCTTCAGCCACAGCCGGCGCAGCTCG
>CAZUYG010000575.1:0-3232 GCA_964624265.1 uncultured Candidatus Odyssella sp. | reverse complement strand
CTGGTTGATCGCGCCGACGACCATTGCGGCGCTCACGGTGGCGTCCTGTTTCGGGAGCTCGCCGCCTTGCACGGCGCGCGCGATGAGATTCTTGAACGCCAGAAACGGGTTGCCGTCGCCGGGCCGCACGCGCCGCATGTAGTCCTGCCGGGTGCGGATCAGATAGGTCACGGCCGCCTCGTCGCGGGCCACGCTGTCGAAGACGTGCGTCACCAGGGCCTTGAGCCGCGCGGGGAAGGGGCCCTTGCCCTCCGCAAGACGCTCCAGCTCGGCGCCGATGCGGTGAAACAGATCGGCGAACAGGACCTCGGCCAGCTCGTCCTTGCTCTTGTAGTGATTGTACATCGCGCCGAGCGAGACCTTCGCGGCCTTGGCAATCTGACGGATCGACGTTTCGGCGATGCCGCGCCGGACGAACAGCGTCAGCGCCGCCCGCTCGATACGCTCCTTGGTTTCCGTCCCGTCGCGCAATGTCCGGCTCCGCTATGAACGAACGTATGTTCATTTATAAGACGCTGCGAAGGGGCTGTCAAGCGCGCTGTCGGCCGCCGCGGTCTTTCCTGGGGCGGCGGGGGCGCGGGGAGGGGTTCCGTGCGCGGTAAGTTCCGGAAATCCCGAAAGGATGCTGCGCAGGCGGCGTTCGCCAAGCGGCATCGGCGCGCCGGACTTGAACGCATGCCACAGATACTCTTTGGGCGTGCCGCGATAGCGCCCGGGCATCGCGGCGGCGCCATGATCCGAGGCCCAGTTTGCGGCCGCATAGCGGACGCTCAGCGCGTGGATCCGGGTTGCGCGTCCGCTGAGCGACGTTCCGGGAAAGAAGCGGTCTGCGAGGGTTCGCAGCGCCGCATCGCGCACGCGCATGCCCTCTTCGAGCCACCAGGGCACGCCGCCTTTGGCGAAGCGGAGTCCGAGCGCCTCGTCCACCGAACTGCAGCGGTGATCGAGAAACTCCCGCAGCGCCTGCTCGAGCCAGTCGGCGAGTTCGCCGGGCAGCTCGTCGCCGGCGCGGATACGTTCGGCGATTTCGCGCAACTGCTTGATGGCCGGCAACATGGTTCCTCCCGTCGTCCCGGGGCCGGAACCCCGAGGGTCGTTCCGGCGTTTGCGCCGGAATGAATGGACGTTCGTTCATTATTCGGGGGCCGTGCCTTCGCGGGTTTGCGCCCATCAGCCCCGAGGAATAAATGAACGATTGTTCACGATGATATATCAGATTTGGGTGGGGTCAAGACGCTTGCGACAGGCTGGCAGCCCAACGGCACCGCTTTTCCAGAGCGTCGGATGTCGCGCCGTGCCTTCGCCCGGGCATCGCTCGAACGGCACCGGCGTCGCCAACGGCGCTGCCATCGGCGCGTCCGGAACGATCCTGCGCGCGCGAATCGTGCTCAACCGGCAATCGTAGCGCCTTCCGAATGCCTGCCGCGCACGCGACCTTGCGGCGACGGTGCCGCGCGGGCGGCGCCGCCCTTCTTCAGAGGAGACCTGCCATGATCCAGACCTTTGCTTCGATCCGCGGCGCGCGCATGGTGCTCGCCGCCACGGCCGCCTTCGTCTCGCTGGGCGCGGGCGCCGCCCGCGCGGACAGCCCCGGCATCGCCGTGGGGACGCTGACCTGCAACGCGGCGCCGGGCCCGAGCTTCGTCTTCGGCGCGAACTACGCGCTCGAATGCATTTTCACGCCGGCGCAGGGGCCGGCCGAGCGTTACGTCGGCGAAGTGCGCCGCGTCGGGCTCGACCTCGGCTTTCGCGCCAACACCACGCTGGTGTGGGCCGTCATCGCCGGCAGCGACGGCAAACCCGACTCGCTGGCCGGAAGCTATGTCGGCCTGGGCGTCGGGGCGACGCCCGTCGTCGGCGCGGGCGCGAACGCGCTCGTCGGCGGCAGCAATCGTACGGTCTCGCTCCAGCCGGTCAGCCTCGAGCTGCGCACCGGCCTCAACGTCAATGTCACGATGGCGAGCCTGACGCTGCGCAAGCCGTAACGGTGCGGGAGACGGCGTTGGTCTGCGGGCGGGCGCGAGCCCCGCCCGCGGCCGCGGGCTATTCGGTTGGGCCGCGCGGCGCGTTCTGGCGCTGGCGGCCGACGGGGCCGCGAAGGATGGTATCGTGCGCAGGAAGCCGGGCTCGCCGCCGCGCGTCGGCGTGGTGCGGGAGACGTAGGTAGTGGCCTGCGCGTCCTCCATGCCGAGCTGCTTCATCTCGCGCACGATGCCGGCGCCGTCGAAGCGGATCGCGAGCACGTTCTGGTCCACCGTGCGCGGCTTCAGGAACGCGTACTGCACCTGCCGCGCGCTGATGTAATACCAGGTGTCGGGATCGAACGCCGCGACGTTGGAGGGCGTGCCGAGCAGGCGCGCGACCTCGGCCTTGCTCGTGCGGCCGACCTGAATCTGCTCGACGTTCTCCTTGAGCGTGCGGTTGCCGAGATTGTCGGTGATCGGATTGCACGCCGAGGCCGCGATCGCGATCGCGGCGGCCGCGGCGAAGCGCACGCAGACGCGCGCGCGCGATGGAATTTTCGATACCCTGACGATCATCGGACGCCCCTGAAACGGCGGCGCCGTTCCCGTGCGCCGCAGTGCCGCGGACAATTGCATCGGGTCCGAATCGTGTCAATGTGACAGGCTTGAAGAGCGGCGCGGGCGCGCGCGATAAAGGCTTATGGGACTTCTGGATTTCCTCTCCTCGAAAGATCGCGGCGCGCGCGACCGCAAGGCCGCGGAGCTCTATGCCGCCGCGGTGGCGCAGGCGCGCCAGCCGGCGCTGTATACCGAGTTCGGGGCGCCCGATACGCTCGACGGCCGGTTCGAGATGATCGTGCTGCACGTCCACTTGCTGTGCCGGCGGCTCGGCGCGCTCGGCGACGAGGGCGCCGGCCTCGCGCAGTCGCTGTTCGACACGATGTTCCGCGACATGGACCGGAACCTGCGCGAGCTCGGTGTCGGCGATCCGTCGGTGCCGCGGCGCATCAAGGCGATGATCGAGGCCTATTACGGGCGCATCAAGGCCTACGACGCGGCGTTCGCGGCGGGCGGCGACGCGCTCGCCGAAACCATCGCGCGCAACGTCTACAACGCCGCCGAAATTTCGCCCGCCGCGCGGACGATGGCGGACTATGCGCGGCGCGTGCAGGCGGCGCTCGGCGCCGCGCCGGCGGCGCAGCTGCTCGCCGGCCGCATCGCGTTTCCGCCGGCCGCGGCCGGGAATGGCGGCGGGGCTTGAGGCGCAT
>CAZUYG010000574.1:0-3235 GCA_964624265.1 uncultured Candidatus Odyssella sp. | reverse complement strand
CGCGCGGCATCAGGTCTTTCGGCCGATGGCCCGCCGGCGCGATGCGCTCGATCGCGGCGAGATCGGCAACGCCGGCCGCGAGCGCGCCCTTCTTGAGGCAGTATTCGAGGATCGCCTTCTTGGCCGCCGCCGGATCGACTGCGCGTGGCTTCTTCATCGCTGTTTACTCCCTGGCCGCGCCCATGCGCGGCCGGCCGGTTCCCCGGCACCCCACGGCGAAGGCTAGGCGCCCGGCTCTGGCGTGTCGATAGGTTTCAGTCCAGATTTCCTTCGCAATCGTCCAGGCCGGACCGCTCATGGATGTTCTCGACAGCCTGCTCGACGTGATGCGCCCGCGCGGGGTCGTGCTGGGACGCAGCCTGCAGCGCGCGCCCTGGGGCATCTCGTTCCCGGCCTCGCCGCTCGTCTATCTCGATTTCGTCCTGGCCGGGGAATGCTGGCTGCGCGCGCGCGGCGAGCGCATCCGCATCAAGGCCGGCGAATTCGTCCTCGTGCTCGATCACACGCCGCACGAGCTGGGCTCGGCGCCCGATACGCGCGCGGTGCCGATCGCGCGCATCATTCCCCGTCTGCGCCGGCAATGGCACCGGCCGCCGCGCCTGCCGGCGCCAAAGGGCAGCGCGCTGGTGCTGTACGGCACCTATCATTTCCAGGCCACTCTGCTCTCCGCGCTGCGCGGACTGCCGCGCATCATCCACGTGAACGCGGCCGATATCGGCGGCCACGCCCAGCTGATGGCGCTCACCGCCGCGCTGACGCAGGAGCTCGACCGTCCCGGCGCCGGCAGCCAGGCGGTGATCGACCGGCTGATCGACCTCATGCTGGTCTATGCGCTGCGCACCTGCCTCAAGCGGCCCGACGCGGCCAACGTCGCCTGGGTCGCGGCGCTGCGCGATCCCGCCTTGGGAAAAGCGATCGAGGCCATCCACACGGCGCCCGCGCGCGCCTGGACCGTGGCGCGGCTCGCGCGCGAAACCGGCCGCTCGCGTTCGGCCTTTGCCGCCGCCTTCGCCGCCACGCTCGGCCAATCGCCGCTCGCCTACCTCACGCGCTGGCGCATGACCGTGGCCGCCAGCCTTCTGCGCGAGACGCGCCTGCCGATCGCCGTCGTGGCGCAGCGCGTCGGTTACCGCAACCCCTACGCCTTCGCCACGGCATTCCGCCGCGTCACCGGAACGCCGCCGGGCGCCGAGCGGCGTCGAAAAAACGATTGACCGGCTCGCCGCCGGCTCGGCATTGCACACGCCATCCGATGAACCGGCCCATCATTCGATCACCTCGTCCATCCGCACAAGCAGCGTGTTTGGAATCGCCAGATCGAGCGACTTCGCGGTTTTCAGATTTGCAATCAAATGGAACTTTTCCGGCTGCTGGAATGGCATCGTAGCGGGATTGGCGCCGTTGAAAATCTGCCCGACGTAATTGGCAAGCCGGCGATAAACGTCGACGAAGTCCAAGGTGTATGCCATGAGGCCGCCGGCCTCGACGTGCTCGCGGGTGGTGTAAAGCGCAGGCAGCCGGACTTCGGCAATCAGGGCCACGACGATCTGCCGGCGTTCGAAGTTCTCCGGCGCCGCCATCACATAGAGGGCGTCGACGCGATCCCGCGCAGCGGCGGAAATTACCCGGCGGTATTCTTTTTCGTCGGCAGGGGGATCGAGCAGCGCGGGCACGGACGTGATGCCCGCGGCTGCAGCCGCCGCGCGGTAGAACACCCCGACCTTGCCTTCCCAGGCATCGCGCGGAATGAGCACCGCGATTCTCGACGCGCGGGGAACCAGCTCTTTCAGGAGCTCGATATGCTTCTCCACGAACTCGCGGCCCGTATCGATCGCGAAGCCCGTGATGTTGCCGCCTGGCCGCGCGAGGCTGGACGCATATCCGAATCCCACCGGATCGGCGACGAGCCCGACGATGGGGATCGATTGCGCGACGGCTCGCAGCGGCTCGACCGCCCGATTGCTCACGGCAAACACGACATCCGGCCGAAATTCGACCGCCTGTCGCGCGACCTCCGGCAGCCGCTGCGCACGGCCCTCGGCGGCGGCGCGATGAACGATCATGTTGCCGCCTTCCGCATGGCCGAGGCGGCGCAGCTCCTCGAAAAACACCCGATAGCGCGGACTTCCCGTCGCCGACATGTCCGCGGCCGAAGCGGCGGGATTGAAAACGGCAAGCCGGCGCATTGCGCTGCGCTGCTGGCCGCGGGCGGCCTGCGGCACCGCGATGGCGGCGGCGCTCGCCGCAAGAAAGGAGCGGCGCTTCATTTCGGCGCGATCCGTCGCATGATAACCCCGGCCCTCGCATGAATCGGCGGGCGTCACCGAGGCAGCATAGCACGAGGCAGCCCGTCAGCCTTGACCGTAATTCTTCCGCAGCTCGTTCTTGAGGATTTTTCCCATCGCGCTGCGCGGAAAATTCGCGACGAACGCGAAGCGGCGCGGGATCTTGTAGCCGCCGAGCGATTGGCGGCAGTGCTGCGCGAGCGACTCTTCGCTCGGCGCGGTGCCGGGCTTCGGCACGATCACGGCCATCACCGTTTCGCCGAGCCGCTCGTCGGGCACGCCGATGATGACCGCTTCGGCGACGTCCGGGTGCCGGTGCAAGACCGCCTCCACCTCCGACGAATAGACGTTCTCGCCGCCGGTGATGACCAGGTCCTTGAGCCGGTCGAGCAGATAGACGTAGCCCTCTTCGTCGATGCGGGCGACGTCGCCGGTGTGCAGCCAGCCGTCGCGCAGTGCGGCCGCGGTTTCCTCGGGGCGGTTCCAATAGCCCTTCATGATGTTCGGCCCGCGCGCGAGCAGCTCGCCGCTTTCGCCCGGCTTCGCCTCGCTGCCGTCGGAGAGAACGATTTTGACCTCGTTGAGCACGTTCGGCTTCCCGACCGACGAGAGCGGCCCCGCGCGGTCGCCGGTTTCGATGGCCTTGCGGATCGCTGCGCGAAACTCGTCCGGGTCGAACACCGTGAGATCCGGCGCGGTTTCGGTGAGGCCGTAGCTGTTCGAGAAGGCGACGCCGGGAAACGCCGCCGCGACGCGCTCGATCCACTCGATCGCCATGGGCGCCGCGCCGTAGATCAGAGTCTTGAGGCTGGCGAGATCGAATTTGCGGAGATCGGGATGCGACACGGTCGCGATCAGCATCGTCGGCACGGTGACGACGGCGCCGACCCGGAAGCGCTCGATCGCGTCGAGAAAGGCCGGCGGCGAGAAGGCCGGCAGGAAGCATTGCG